>NZ_NHPG01000009.1:0-33733 GCF_002252965.1 Halorubrum sp. Ea1 | reverse complement strand
CGAGGTCGCCGCGCAGCCGATCGCGGCCTACGAGGTCCCGGGCGCCGCCGACGCCGGGTGGCTCCGCGTCCGGCCGACGACGAGACACGGGGCGCCCGCCCGCGGCGCCGTCGTCAGGCTGGAGACGACCGCCGGGATCCAGCGCCGCACCGTCGACGCGGGCGGCGGCTGCCTCTGTCAGACCGAGCCGGTCGCGCACTTCGGGCTCGGCGGCGCGACGCCGCGCCGGGTCGTCGTCCGGTGGCCGGACGGCCGCGAGCGGATTCTGCCGGACCCCGCGTCCGACGCGGAGATCGCGGTCGAACACCCGTCGAAGCGGCGATCTCCCCCGGGCGGAGGGCGCCGGCCCCGCGGCGACCGACCCCTCGGGCGGTAGCGGCCGGTACCGGACGCGAGGGGGCGACGGGGGTGATTCCTCTCCGGACCGGTCGGCGTCGACGGACGGTCTCCGGATCGCCCGGCCAGAACTGCCGCCCTTCGCGGGTTCAAGTGTCCGGGGACGCACGGACGGGTATGGTAGATCCGACTTCCGACCTCGAGGAGGACGTCGACGAGGAGTCCGCCCCGCGCTGTGCGACCTGCGGCGGCCCGGCGCTGGGCGTCGGCCGTCGAACCGTCACCTGGGTCGACGGCACCGACGTCGAACACCGACGCTTCTGTTCGCAGGTCTGTCGCGACGACTGGGAGGACGAGCGTTCCTGAGGGGACGGCTGACCAACGGCCGGGACGCGGGATCGGCGGGCTCCATCTCGCGGGAGGCTTTTTCAGTGCGGGGGTGGTATCTCCAAGTATGATTTCGCTCGACGAGGCCGTGACGGCCCGACTGGAGTCGCACGGCGAACGGTTCGAGGTGCTGATCGACCCGGACGCGGCGCTCGCGATGAAGCGCGGTGAGTTCGACGGCGACTTGGAGGACGTGATCGCCGCCGAGGACGTGTTCGAGAACGCCTCGCGGGGCGATCGCCCGGCCGAGGAGGACCTCGAGACCGTCTTCGGCACGACGGACGCGCTGGAGATCATCCCCGAGGTCGTCGAGCGCGGGGAGATCCAGATCACCGCCGAGCAGCGCGAGGAGATGATGGAGCGGAAGCACAACCAGCTGGTCACCACCATCACCCGAAACGCGGTGAACCCGCAGATGGACGACTCCCCGCACCCGCCGGAGCGGATCGAGCGCGCCCTAGAGGAGGCGGGGTTCCAGATCGACCCGATGGAGCCGGTCGAAAACCAGGTCGACGACGCGCTCGAGGCGCTCCGGCCCGTCATCCCGATCCGGTTCGAGGAGGTGACGATGGCGGTCCAGCTCCCCGCGGACTACGCCGGCTCCGGCCAGGCGCAGATCCGCGAGTTCGGCGACTTGGAGCGCGAGGAGTGGCAGAACGACGGTTCGTGGGTCGGCGTGCTCACGTTCCCGGCCGGCCTGCAGAACGACCTGTACGACCTCGTCAACGAGGTCACGTCCGGCGAGGGAGACGCCCGCGTAATTAAGGACAAAGACGAGCTCCGGACGCGGTAGGTCGTCGACGGCGCCGCTTCTCTCCCGAACGACCGCCATACGTGCCGCGGCCGAGAGCTTCATACTCCGCCGCGGGCCTCCTTTTCTCCATGCACGAGCGCGCGGCGGAGTTCGCGGCACGGGCGCGGGACCGCTACGGCGTCGACCTGGATGTCCTGGAGTTCGACGCGGGCACGGAGACGGCGGCTTCGGCGGCCGACGCGGTCGGCTGCGACACGGCGGCGATCGCCTCCACGATCGTGGTGTCGCTCTCGGGCGGAGACACCGGAGCCGATGGTGGCGGCGGCAGCGCCGACGGAGACACCGGCGATCGACTCGTCGCCGCGATCACCAGCGGCGCGAACCGGCTCGACCTCGACGCGGTCGCGGCCCACTTCGGGGCGGCCGAGGCGACGATGGCGGACCCGGTGCGGATCCGCGAGACCGTCGGCTGGAGCATCGGCGGCGTGCCGCCGCTGTGCCACGACGTCGCGCTCCCGACCGCCTTCGATCCGACGCTCGCGGGGTACGACACGGTCTACGGCGCGGCCGGGACGCCGAGCGCGGTGTTCGCCGTCGATCCGGAGCGGCTCGCCGCGCTCGCCGACGCGACGACCGTCGATCTGACGGAGTGAGGGCGAGCGGCGGCGTCACCGCCTCTGCGACCGCGTCGCCGGTCGGCGCTGACAATCGATCGCGGTCTCGCGGCCTGTGTTATTAACTATGAGTTGTGAAATAACAATACTTTTCTATTAACAGTTGGTATCGATAGGTATGACTCACTCACGCCGATCGGTGCTGAAGCGCGGAGGCGGACTGTTGGCCGCCGGAGCGGCGACCTCGCTCGCCGGCTGTTCGGGCGCCGCGGACGAGGGGTCCGCCGAGTTCGACGGCGGGTACGCGGCCTTCTTCACCCTCAACGACTGGGCTAACGAGGTCGTCGGCGACCGAGCGAGCTTCGAGGACCCGGTCGAGGTCGGCCGCCTCGGGCACGGCTGGACGCCGGACGGGACCCTCGCCGCGGACGTCGCCTCGACCGACGCGTTCGTCTACCTCGACAGCCCCGAGTTCGCGTGGGCGCAGGACCTCGCCGCGACGCTCGAAACCGATTACGACTCCGTCGCAGTCGTCAACGCGCTCGCCGACGTCGAGGACGACCTGCTCGACTGGGACCACTCGCACGAGAGTCAGGACGAAGAGAATCACGACGAGGAGAATCACGACGAAGAGAATCACGACGAGGAAAACCAAAATGACCGCCAGTACGACCCCCACGTCTGGGTCGACCCGGTCCTCGCGGGGCGGATGGTCGAGACCATCGCGACGGGACTCGGCGAGGCGGACCCCGAGAACGCCGACGCCTACGCCGACAACGCGGCCGCGTACGCGGAGGAACTCGACGACGTCGACGACGCCTTCGCGTCAATCGCCGAGAGCGCCGAGCGCGGCGTCGCCGTCATCGCGGGTCACAACTCGTTCCAGTACCTGGAGGCGCGCTACGGGTTCCGGCTCCACTCGCCCGTGGGCGTCTCGCCGCAGAACGAGCCGAGTCAGGGCGAGATCGCCGACACCATCGAACTGGTGAACGCGGAGGGGATCGACACGATACTCTACGACCGCTTCGCGTCGACGACGCTCGCCGAGACGATAGTCGAGAACAGCGACGCGACGGAGACGCGGGCCGTCAGCCCGGCCGGCGGGACCACCGAGGAGTGGAACGACGCCGGCTACGGCTACCTCGAACAGATGACCGAGGTCAACGTCCCCGCCTTCGAGCGCGCGTTCGGGGCGCAGTGAGTCGGAGCCTCGACGCGTCGGCGCCGGCCGGCGGTCCCTCACCCGCCGCCGGACCCGTCCTCGCCGACGGACTAAAAGAGCTAAACGTTCGGACGACCCAGAGTCGGGACACGCAGTGACCGCAATCGTCGACCTCGACGGCGTGACGTTCGCCTACGGCGACACCGTCGCCGTGAGCGACGTCTCTCTGACGGTCGAGGAGGGGGAGTTCCTCGGGCTCGTCGGCCCGAACGGCTCCGGGAAGACGACCCTGCTCCACCTCATGCTCGGGCTCCACGAACCGGACGAGGGGACCGTCGATCTGTTCGGCCGTCCGGTCGACGAGTTCGACGACGGCGGGCGGATCGGCTACGTCTCGCAGAAGGCGACGAGCCGCGGCGGGTCGATGCCGGTCACGGTTCGCGAGTGCGTCACCATGGGCCGGTTCGCGCACGCCGGCCGAGGGCGCCTCTCCGAGGCCGACCGCGCCGCCGTCGCAGACGCCATCGAGACGGTCGGGATCGGCGACCTCGCCGACCGGCTCGTCACCGAGCTGTCCGGCGGGCAGAAGCAACGCGCGTACATCGCTCGCGCCCTCGCGAGCGACGCGGACCTCCTCGCGCTCGACGAGCCGACCGTGGGCGTCGACGCGGAGTCGCGCGACGCCTTCTACGCGCTCCTCGACGAGCTGAACGACGACGGGATCACCATCATCCTCATCGAGCACGACATCGGCGTCGTCACCGACCGCGCGAACCGCATCGCCTGCATCAACACCGAGCTGTACCACCACGGCGACACCGAGTCGTTCGTCGAGAGCGACGCCCTCTCGGAGGCGTACGGCGCGACCGGACAGGTCGTCCACCACCACCACTGATGAGCGGGACCACGGCCGCGGACGGCGGGGGGGAGGCGAACCCGACCGCGGACGCGAGGCCCGACCGCGGACTCCGACGCACGGCCGAGGTCGCCGCGCTCGGGCTCACGGCGGTCGTCGCGGTCGGCATGCTCGCGTTCCTCCTCCTCTACTGGGCGCGGGACCTCCCGGTCATGAGCGACCTCTACGCCGCGTTCCGGGCGCTCGGGCGGGGGATGGACGCCGCGTTCGGCACGAACGTGTTCCGGCACCCGATCATGTGGCAGTCGATGGCCGTCGGCGTGCTCGTCGGCGTCGTCGCGCCGCTCGTCGGCTCCTTCCTCGTCCACCGGGAGATGGCGCTGATCGGGGAGACGCTGGCGCACACGGCGTTCGCGGGGGTCGCGATCGGCATCCTCGTCAACGCGTCGACCGGCTGGGACAGTTCGCTCCTGCTCGTCGCGCTCGTCGTCGCGATCGCGGGGGCGCTCGCCGTCCAGTGGCTCACGGAGCGCACCGACGCCTACGGCGACGTGCCGATCGCGATCATGCTCAGCGGGAGCTTCGCGGTCGGCACCCTGATCGTCAGCTACGGGCGCGGGCTGACCGCCATCAACATCGAGGGGTACCTGTTCGGGAACCTCGCGATCGTCACCGCCGAGGGCGCGCGGCTGATGGGCGCGCTCTCGCTGCTCGTCGTCGCCGGCGTGGCGCTGACGTACAAACAGCTCCTCTTCATCACCTTCGACGAGCAGGCGGCGCGCGTCGCCCAGCTCAACGTCACCGGCTACAACACGCTGCTCGTCGTGCTAACCGCGGTGGTCGTCGTCGGCGCGATGCAGGTGCTCGGCGTCATCCTCGTCGCCGCGATGCTCGTCGTCCCCGTCGCGGCCGCCTCGCAGGTCGCGCGGAGCTTCCGTGAGACGACGTACCTCGGCGTCATCTTCGGCCAGGTCTCCGTGCTCGGCGGCTTCGCCGTCTCCATCGGGCTCGGCCTCCCCTCCGGGGGCTCGATCGTCGTCACCGCGATCGCAGTCTACCTCGCGAGCATCGCGCTCTCCGGCTTCTCGGTGACGGCCATCTCGGCGCACGGGTAGCCGCCGGGCGACGAGGGCGGGAATAGCGGCGAGGGCGGCGATAGCGGGGAGGACGGCGATGGCGGCGGGCGCGGAGAAGCCCGGCTCGCCGGACTCGACACGCGCGTGCGTCCGCCACGCGCGTTTTCCACAGACCCTTATGTCCCGACCGCGACCGAGACGTATGGGAGAGACGGAAACCTACACGATCACCGGTCCCGACGGTGACGAGGAGTCGTTCGAACTGCCCGCCGGTCTCGTCGACGTGCTCAGCGAGCAGGGCGAGCAGGGCACCCGCGTCGTCAGCGATGTCGTGGTGCAGGCGATGGCCCAGCAGGCGCACGTCATCGTCCACCACAGCGAGGGCGACGTGCCGGAGGACATCGCGGAGATGAACGAGACGGCCGCGGAGCTGTTCGAGGACCGGTTCGGGCAGTCGCTGGAGGACGCGCTCGGCCACTCGCACTGAGACACTCGCGTTTTTCGCCCCGTTTCCCGCGGCGCTTCGGCCCGCCGGCCGGTCCCTTAAGCCGCCGTGGCACCTACCGATCATCATGAGTCACGACTCGGACGCGCCGGTGCTGATCTTCGACGGCGACTGTCCGTACTGCTCGGTCGCGGCGCTCGCGCTCCGCCGACTGGAGGGCGTCGTCGCGGTGCCGTGGGAGGCCGACCCGGTCGGCCCGTTCCTCGAGGCGCAGTTCGGCTCGCGCCCGTTCGCGATGGTGCTCGTCGACCCCGGCCGCCGCCGGGTGTACGCCGGGCGCTCGGCGGCCGAAGAGCTCGCCGACCGCGCGGGCACTCCGGGGATCGTCGGCGGACTCGTCCGCGACAACTACGACCGGATCGCCGACGTCGTCGGGACCCTGTCGGGCCGCGGGCGCGACCCCGCCGACGTCCACGAGACGTACCGCCTGACCGACGCGGCGCGCGACCTCGTCGACGACCTCCGCCCCGCCGCGAGCGCCCCGCCGGAGGCGCTGTCGTGAGCGGGGACGGCGCCGGCGACCCCGAGCGCGACGGATCGGTCGCCGACTCGACCGGCGGCACGTACACCCTCCTCGTCGAGTTCGCGGCTTCCGCCGAGATCGGCGTCGGCGCGCTCGGGGAGCGCCGCTTCGGCGCCGGCCGCTACGCGTACACCGGCAGCGCGCTCGGCGCGGGCGGGTTCTCCCGCGTCGACCGCCACCGGCGGACCGCGCGCGGCGAGCACGGCGTCCGCCACTGGCACGTCGACCACCTGCTCGGTCACCCGGACGCCCGGATCGACCGCGTCGTTCGGAGCGTCGGCGCCGACGTCGAGTGCGCGGTCGCCGAGCGCCTCCCGCCGGGCCCGGTCGACGGCTTCGGCGCGTCCGACTGCGACTGCGCCAGCCACCTCGCCGCCGCGGAGGCGGGTCGCACCCTCGACGAGTTCGGCGCGCGGGTCAGGGACGCGCACGAGGCGGCGGTCGGATCGGCCGGTTCCGTCGGGCCCGGCGGCGAAGCGCCCGGCGACGACGACGCGACCGCCGAGCGCGCCGCTCGGGTCGACGTCGTCGACGGCGAGTAGGCCCCCGATCGTCGATCAGAGGTCGTACCGCTCGACGATGTCGCTGAGCTGTTCGCGCCGCCCCTCGACCGCCTCGTCGCGCAGGGCCTCCTCCTCCGGCGTCGGACAGGTCAGCTCCGGGACGCTCGCCGGGGCGCCCCCCTCGTCGAGCGCGACGAAAGTGAAGTAGGAGGTCGTCGTGCGCCGTTGCTCGTCGGTTCGTGGATTCTCCGCGCGCACGTCGACCTTCACGTCGAGGCTCGTGCGCCCGACGTTGAACACGTACCCCTCGATCACGGCGACCTCGCCCATCTCGATGGGGGCGATGAAGTCGACGTGGTCCATCGAGGCGGTGACGACCTGCCGGTTCGAGAAGCGCATCCCGGCGATCGCGCCGCAGATGTCCATCCAGTGGAGAACGGCGCCTCCGAGCGCCCGCCCGAGGTTGTTCGTGTCGTTCGGCAGCAGCATCTCGGTCATCTCGGTGTACGACTCCGCGACGGTCGCCGTCTCGTCCATACCGGCGGTGGGGAGGCGGGCGACTTGAACCTCCGGCTCTCGTCGTCAGGAGCCGTCTTGGGGTCCGTCGTCGAAGCGGACGGAGTCCGGGGAGCGACCGGCCTCGTCGACCACCTCGTCGGAGACGATGACGGGGCAGTCGATCCGGACGGCGAGCGCGAGCGCGTCGGAGGGGCGCGCGTCGAAGACGAACCGCTCCGGCTCGCCGTCGTCGTACCGCTCCGCGTCGACCTTCGCGTAGAAGGTGCCGTCGCGGAGGTCGTCCACCCGGACGCGGTCGATCGCCCCGCCGAACTCGGTGAGGATGTCGACGAGCAGATCGTGCGTCAACGGCCGGTCGAACGGCTCGCCCTCCAGCGCCATCCCGATCGACTGCGCCTGGTCGGCGCTGACGAAGATCGGGACGTACTCGTCGCGGACCGAGAGGATGACCGCCGGCACGTCGCCGCCCGGCGCGGAGCCCGCTCCGACCCCGACGACCTCGGCTTCGTGTTCCATACCGGATCGTGGTGGCGGCGGCATGAATAGCTGTCCCACGGGCGACGCCGCTCGGCGCCAGCGGAGCGCTCCCGTCCTCGGCGGGCTCCCGCCTCAGGCCCCGCTCGTCCGGTACCAGTACGCCCACGCGACCGTGAAGACGAGCGCCGCGCCGATGAAGAAGACGACGCCCGGTTCGAGCAGCGAGACGGCGTACTCGGCGAGCGGGTCGACGACGTACTCGACCGTGCCGTCGACCGCCGCGTCGCCGCCGTCGGCGGCTCCCCCGCCGTCTCCCCCGGACTGCTCCGCGGTGACGCCGGCGTCGTCGCCCCCGGTCGTGGTCGTCACGCGGGCCGTCGGTCCCGCCACCGAGAGGAGGCGCTGGGCCGCGACGGCCGCCAGTCCGATGAGGCCGTACCCCCCGAGCAGCCGCATCAGCGCGCTCTTGATCCCGGCCGACTCCTCCTCGCCGCCGGCGAACAGCACGAGGGGCTCGTCGGCGGCGGCGTACACGTCCATCTCGCGGCCCTTCTCGGAGTAGGTCGTGTCGACGACGTCGACGAGGTCGGCGCCGTCGAGCTTCGAGAGGTGATACTGCACGTTCTGGAGCGACGTGTCGACCTCGGCCGCGAGCTCGGACTTCGTCGCCGGCTCGTCGTGGAGGTGGGTGAGGATCTCGCGAGCGGTCTCGGAGCCGAGCGCGGCGATGAGATCGTCCGCGTCCTCGTCGTCGACGCCCACGACCCGCGGTTCTCGGTCCTCGGGCGTCGCGTCGGGCAGGGAGGGCAACAGCCGCGACATGATCGCCACTCTACGCCGTGAGGATACAAATTTGTTGGATCGGTTACGCGCCCGACGATCCGATATCGACTCACAAACCCTAAACGCGGCGAGGGGGTACGTCACGGCAATGACAGAGACGCCAGGGGGCTCCGACGGCGCGTCCGTGCCCCCGACGGCGAGCGACCCCGCGGCGGCGTCCGGGCCCGACGAGGCACCCGGGTCCGGCGGGAGCGACGGCGACGGCGACGGGGGCGCGGCCGGCTCCGTGACCGTCGTCGGCACCGCGCACGTCTCCGAGCGCTCGGTCGACGAGGTCGAGGAGACGATCGATCGCGAGCGCCCCGACGTCGTCGCGGTCGAGCTCGACGAGGGGCGGTACCGTCAGCTGCAGGGCGAGACGCCTGACGACCTCGATGCGAGCGACCTCCTGCGCGGCAACACCGTCTTCCAGTTCCTCGCCTACTGGATGCTCTCGTACGTCCAGACCCAGCTCGGCGAGCGCTTCGACATCGAACCGGGCGCTGACATGCGCGCGGCCATCGACGTCGCCGAGGGGCTCGGGATCGACGTCGCTCTCGTCGACCGTGACATCCAGACGACGATCCAGCGCTTCTGGGCGCGAATGACGGTCACGGAAAAGCTCCGGATGGTCGGCGGGCTCGCGTTCGGCGTCACCGACTCGCGGATCGTCGGCGTGCTCGCGGGGCTGTTCGTCGGGGTCCTCGCGGGGCCGGCGATCGGCCTGTTCGGCGGCAGTTTCGGAGTGACCACCGCGCTGCTGACGCGCGTGACCGCGGGCGTCCTCGTCGCCGTCGCCGCCGGGATCGCCGTCGATCAGGTCGGGAAGCTGGCGCTCTCCCCGGACGGCCGCCTCTACGCGGCGAGCGGGCTCGGCGTCGGCGCCGGGGTGGCCGCGGCGGCCTCCGGCGTCGCGAACGGGCTCGTCTCGACGTACCTCGGCGGCTTCGCCGTGACGGCGATCGGCAGTCTCGGACTCGGGGTCTCGCTCGGGCTGACGCTCGGCGTCGTCGTGGCGGCGCTGCTCGGCCTGACCGACCGCGGCGGCGAGCCGGAGCACGGCGGCATCGAGGAGCTCGGCGTCGAGGAGCTCACCGACACCGACGTGGTGACGATGATGATGGAGGAGTTCCGCCAGTTCTCGCCGGGCGGCGCCGAGGCGCTCATCGACGAGCGGGACGCGTTCATCGCCCACCGGCTGGTCGCCCTCCGCGACGCCGGCAAGGACGTCGTCGCCGTCGTCGGCGCGGGGCATCAGACGGGGATCGAGCGATACCTCGCGAGCCCCGAGACGCTCCCGCCGATGGAGGAGCTCGTCGGCCGGGAACGCGGCGGGAGCAGGCTACCGTGGAAGAAGGCGGTCGGCTACGCGATCACCGTCGGCTTCGTCGGCTTCTTCGTCCTGCTCGCGCTGGCGGGCGTCGAGAACGCCTTCCTGTTCCGGCTGTTCGGCGCGTGGTTCCTCATCAACGGCGCGTTCGCCTTCGCCTTCGCGAAGGTCGCCGGCGCGCGGTGGACCGCCGCGGGCGTCGGGGGCGCGGTCGCGTGGATGACCTCGATCAACCCGGTGCTCGCGCCCGGCTGGTTCACCGGCTACGTCGAGCTCCGGCACCTCACCGTGAACGTCGGCGACATCGGGACGCTCAACGAGCTGCTCTCGGACGAGACGCGGTCGCCCTCCGAGCTGGTCTCGGCGATGCTCGACGTCCCGCTGTTCAAGCTCATCGTCGTCGTCGCGATGACGAACGTCGGCAGCATCGTCGCGAGCTTCCTGTTCGCCGTCTACGTGATCCCGGCGATGTTCGGCGCCGAGGTCGGCGGCGTCGACGAGGTCGGCCGCCTCATGATCGACGGCGCCGGCACCGGCGCGGAGCTGATACGGAACGCCATCCTGGGCGGTGGTGGGGCGTGACTCGGTCCGCCGTCGGGGGTGGCGCGTGAGCTCCGCCTTCCGCGGTCGCCGGATCGCCGGCCTCTATTTCAGCGGCACGGAGCTGCGCGACCTGTTCGTCGCGTGGCTCGCGCTCGGCGTCGCGTTCACGTTCTTCTTCGTCAACGGCACCGCCGGCTTCGGCCGGCTCCTCGCCGCGGGGGTGCTCCCGCCGCTGCTCGTCGGCCTCCTCACCGCGGGCGTCGCGTTCCTCCTCCACGAGATCGCGCACAAGGTCGTCGCGGTCCACTACGACCAGGTGGCCGAGTTCCGGGCCGACAACAGCATGCTGTTTCTGGCCGTGATGAGCTCGCTCCTCGGATTCATCTTCGCCGCGCCCGGCGCGGTCCACCACCGCGGTCGGCTGACGCCGCGAGAGCACGGCCACATCGCGCTCGCCGGCCCGGTCGTCAATCTGCTTCTCACCCTCGTCTTCCTCCCGGCGTTCCTGCTCGGTCCCGTCGTCGGCAGCCCCGTGGTCACCCTGATCGGCTCCCGCGGGATCGCGATCAACGTCTTCCTCGCGGCGTTCAACCTGATCCCGTACGGCCCGCTCGACGGGAAGACCGTGTTCGACTGGAGCAAGGGCGTGTGGGTCGGCTTCTTCGTCGTCTCCGTCCTGCTCACGGTCGGCCTGGTCTTCGTCGGCGGGCTCGGCTTCGGCGGGCCGTTCTGAGGGGAGCGACGCGACGGGGGCGGTCGCGCCGGCCGGAACGGTGCGCTTTTGCTCCGCGGGCGTCCCTCGACACACATGACCGAGGGCGACGGCGACGAGACGGGGGGAGAAGCGGACGAGGGCGACGACGAACTCACGTACGCCGAAGCGGGCGTCGACATCGACGCGAGCGAGGCGGCGACCGCGGCGCTGATCGGCGCGGTCGGCGAGGCCGAGGGCGACTACGCCGGCCTCCTCGACATCGGCGATCGGTACCTCGCGCTCGCGACCGACGGCGTCGGGACGAAGCTCCTCGTCGCCGAGGCGCTCGGCGACTACTCGACGGTCGGCATCGACTGCATCGCGATGAACGTCAACGACCTGGTCGCCGCCGGCGTCCGCCCCGTCGCCTTCGTCGACTACCTCGCGGTCGACGAGCCGGACGAGCGGTTCGCCGAGCAGGTCGGCGACGGCCTCGCCCGCGGCGCCGAGCTGGCGGACATGGAGCTCGTCGGCGGCGAGACGGCGGTGATGCCGGACGTGATCCGGGGACTCGACCTGGCGGGCACCTGCGCCGGACTCGCCGCGAAGGACGCCGTCTTCGACGGCGAGGCGCGGCCGGGCGACGCGCTGGTCGGCTGGCGCTCCTCTGGGATCCACTCCAACGGGCTCACGCTCGCCCGCGAGGCCGCCACGCGGAACCACGACTACGACGACCCCTGCCCGTTCGACGGCTACGAGACGGTCGGCGAGGCGCTCTTGGAGCCGACTCGGACCTACACCGACCTGCTCGACCCGATGCGCGAACGCGACGTGCGCGGCGCGGCCCACGTCACCGGCGGCGGCTGGACGAACCTGACGCGGCTCGGCGACCACCGGTACGTCGTCGAGGACGCCTTCGACCCCCAGCCCGTCTTCGAGTTCGTGCAGTCCGAGGGGAGCGTCTCCGACGAGGAGATGCACCGGACGTTCAACATGGGCACCGGCTTCGTCGCCGCCCTCGACCCCGACGACGCCGAGTCGCTGGCGGCCGAGACAAACGGGCGCGTGATCGGCCGGGTAGCAGATGCCGACGGCGGCGAGACCGGGGAGCCGTCCGGAGCAGTCGCGATCCGAGGACTCGAACTGTAAGCGCGTCAGTCCGCGTCGTCGGCCGTCTCGTCGAGAGCGGCCGCGACTCGGTCCGCAGTCGACTCCAGCGCCTCGGCGAGCGCTCTCGCCTGTGCCGGGGAGAGTTCGACCTCGTCGGCGTGTGCCGGAAGGGAATCGAACGCGGTGTCGTCGAGTTCGATCTGCAGCGTCACGTGGTCCGGTTCCTCTCGCGGCGCGGTGACGTTCACGACGCCAGGCGCGTCCTCCTCGAAGTCGTGACCGCGAACCCGCCCGTCGACGAGGTCGAGCGTGGTGTAGGCGTTCACGCGGAGCAGGCGGTTGCTCATTCGCTCGCCCTCGGCGTCGTCGAAGGCGTCGGGGACGTCGCCGTCGTGGGTGTCGTCGAGGCCTGCATCGTCAGTCGTCCGCCGGCACCGGCGGCCCCTCGTCGATCCCGTCGTTCTCGGCGTACGGGTACCACGTACGCTTCGTGTTGTGCATCATCGGGTCGTCGTAGTCGGTCTCCTCCGGGTCCACGAGGGCGTCGAGTTCGTCGTCGTCGTGGCGGGCGACGAAGGCGCGGAACGACTCGCCGTCCTCGCGCCGGGCGGCGAAGCTCTCGATCAGGTTCGCGATCGCGCCCGGGACCTCGTCGACCGGGACGCGTTGGGTTACCCAGCGGGCGAACTGGGGGTTCTCGCCGAGGCCGCCGCCGAGGCCGACGTCGAGCGCTTCCACCGGGTCGCCGTCCTTCCTAGTCTTCATGCCGCGCAGGCTCACGTCGGCGATCTGCGGCTGCGCGCACGACGCCGTACAGCCGGACAGGTGGATGTGGAACTCGTCGACGCCGTCCGGGAGGTCGACGTTCCCCTTTAGCCACCGGGCGAAGCGGACCTGCCGGTTCTTGGTCTCGACGATCGACAGCGAGCAGAACTCGGTCCCGGTACACGCGACGGAGCCCCGCATGAACGGCGACGGATCCGGCGAGTAGTGGTCGAGCAACGGCTCGTCGAGGAGGTCGTCGAGTTCCGCGTCGGGCACGTCGGTGAGGATGACGTTCTGTCGCTGGGAGAGTCGGACCTCGCCGGAGCCGTACTCCTCGGCGAGGTCGGCGAGGTCGAGGACGTCGGCCGCACCCATTCGGCCCACGAGCACGTTCAGACCCACGAAGTTCCGCCCGTCCTTCTGATCGTAAACGCCGATCAGGTCGTTCCGCTCGCCCTCGCCCGCGTTGTAGGTGTACTCCTCGCGGACGTCCCGGCCGGCGGTCTCCAGTTCGAAATTGACGTACTCCTCCTGAAGAGTCTCGCGGACCGTCTCCGCTCCCCACTCGTCGACGAGGAACTTCACGCGGGCGTTGTATCGGTCCTCACGGTCGCCGTAATCACGGAAGAGCGCGGAGAGGCCGCCGGCGACGGCCGAGACCTGCTCCGGCGGGACCCAGATGTCGATGTCGCGGGCGAGGCGCGGTTCGTTGCGGGCGAGCCCCCCGCCGACGCGGACGTTGAAGCCGACGGCGTCCTCGCTTTCGGCCCCGTCCGTCTCGACCTGCTTATAAGCGGGCTCGAACGCGAGGTCATTGATATCGCCCTGTCCGGAGCCGTCGGCGGAGCCCGTCACGGACACCTTCCACTTCCGCGGTAGGTTGGTGTGATCGTCGTTCCCTTTGAACGTCTCGTTGAGTTCGCGGATGACCGGCCACGCGTCGACGACCTCCTGGCCGTCCTTCCCGGCGACCGGATTGCCGACGATGTTCCGCCACGAGTCCCCACACGCCTGCTGCGTCGAGAGTCCGTTCGCCGCCAGTTTCTCGAAGACCGCCGGCACGTCCGAGAGCTCGATCCAGTGCAGTTGGATCGACTGACGGGTGGTGAAGTCGGCGTACGCGTCGCCGAAGATCGGATTCGTCCCCGGGCCACGGGCGTACTCGTCGGCGATCTCGCCGACCGTTCGGAGCTGCCCCGGCTCGAGCACGCCGTTCGGGGTCCCGATCCGCATCATGAAGTACCCCTCCTGTCCGTTCCGCTGGTGGTACAGCCCCCACCACTTGAACCGCTCGAACCAGGCGTCCCGCTCGTCGTCCGGGATCGAGTCGTACCCCTGCTCGGCGAACTCGAATAGGCGGTCACGAACCTCGTTCCCGTAGACCTCCGACTTCCAGTTCTCGACGTCTGTTGGCATCGTTGTCGGCTACACCCGACGCCCACATAGGTGACCGCGTGGAGTCAACCTTCCCCGGTGGTTTATTTCAGAGGCGGTTATTGCCGGTGGTTTGCCGTCCGCGAACGTCGAACCGACGATCGGTCGAATTCGACGAACTCACCGTCCCGTATCCGTCCAACCGGCAGCCAGGCCGTCGTTCCCGTCACGCCACACGCGATACACTGGCCATGGACGCGAGTCTCGATCGTCGCCCCGTCGACGCCGACCGTCTGGAAGTTCTCGACGACCAGATCGGCGAGATCGCAGTCACAGAAACCGGGCGCGTCGAGGCGCCAGAGTTCGCTAACACGCACTTCTCGGGTGTCGTCGATGGATAGCCACGCCCCGTCATCGAGGACGCGTAAGCGGGTGGTCACACACCGGGTTCGGTCTCGACGAATCAAACGGTGCCGATGCTCGCAAACGCGGACGCGGTTGATAACGCCGAGATGACGGGGAACCGCCCGACTACGGTCGGGTTGGAGGGGGTACGTCAGTCACGGATACCGGAATTCCTTTCCGGTACCATGGAGTAGTGGTTCGATTTACTCGTGTGACGAGGCTTATGATCGATGGAGTCGTACCTCGACGCGATGATGGATCCGACCCCCGATCGTGCCGTCGATCGATCCGTCGATACCGATGACGAAAGAGTCAACCGACAGCACACCTCCGCGGACGTCGCTCCCGAGCTCTTCGAGGACGTTCCGCGAGAGCGATGACAGATCGATCCGCGTCGAGCGCAGGCGACGACGAGCCGGAGACCGAGTCCAGTGATAACGCCGACCCGGAGACTGAGCCGGAACAGACTCAGGAGGGCGATGGCACGGAACATCTCGACGACATCGATGACGGGGTCGGGTGTACGGAGATCTGGGAACACCTCTCGGAGCGGCGGGAGGCGGAGCGGGACGCGTAGCGGGACGGCCGATCGTCGGCCGCGGTCCGGTTACGACAGGTGCGCGGCGATGTCCGCCTCGGTGATGATCCCGACCGTCTCGCCGCCGTCGGTGACCATCACCGCCTTGTAGTGGTCCAGCAGGTTCCGGACCTCGTCGACGGTCGCGCCGGGTGCGACCGTGGGGAACGACTCGCTCATCACCTCGCTGACCGGGTGGTCCCCGACGTTCTCGCCCGCGTGGACCACGTCGCCCTGACTGATCGAGCCGACCGGCACGCCGTTCTGGAGCACCGGGAGCTGCGAGTACGCCTCCTCCTCCATCAGGTCCACCGCCTCGCGCACCGCGTCGTCGGGCGCGACGCTGATCACCGTCTCGTTCATCAGGTCGCTCCCGCGAACGACCTCGCCCTCCGCCTCTTGGAGCGCGTTGACGATCCGCCGGAGCGTCGAGAGCCGCGGGTCGACGTCGCCGCCCTCGATCCGGGCGATCAGGGGCTGTGAGACGTCCGCCGCGTCCGCCAACTCGCTCTGTGTCAGCTCCAGCGTCGTCCGCCGTTCGCGGAGGTCCTGCGGCGTGGGGAGTTCCATACGGTGAATAACTCCGGGTTATTAGAAAAGGTTTCGACGGCGACCGATATCGCGGCGACGGTCGGGGCTCTCCGCGATCGGAGCGCCTTACTCGGCGTCGCCGTCGTCGTCTCCGTCCGTCTCGACGATCTCGATGACCTCGAGGGGAACGTCCCGCAGCGCGCCGCCGACCTCGCTCTTCGCGATCCGCT
The DNA here is from genome assembly GCF_002252965.1 of Halorubrum sp. Ea1. Taxonomy (NCBI): domain Archaea; kingdom Methanobacteriati; phylum Methanobacteriota; class Halobacteria; order Halobacteriales; family Haloferacaceae; genus Halorubrum; species Halorubrum sp. Ea1. The sequence goes on along the minus strand of NZ_NHPG01000009.1, from coordinate 17,640 downwards.
CGGCGTGCTCCTCGCTGTCGGCGTTGAAGATGTCGATCTCCAAGAGGAGTCCGACGAGGGCCGTGTTAGCCGCGAGGAACGCGGCGTCGAACGGCTCACCGCAGGCCGGACAGCCGGTGACGCCGGGTTCGACCTCGACGTACTGCTTGTCCGTCTCGTTGAGTCGCTTGCCGGCTTCGCTGACCGCGACGCCGATGGCGTCGTCGGTCTCCTCGACGTCACGGACCAACCAGGCGGCTTCCATCGCGACTTCGTAGTTGCTCATATCCGGGTGGACGGGCCGCAGGGTTTCCTTTCTTGTGGTTCGCCCGCGGTCGCCGTGCGAGAAGGTGTCTCCCGGAGGGTTACGGCCCCGAGAGCTACAACCGCTCGACGATCGCCGCCGTGATCTCGTTGGTCGTCGCGTCGCCGCCGAGGTCGCCGGTGCGCGGCCCGTCGGAGAGCACGCCCTCCACCGCGTCGCGCACCCGTTCGCCCTCTTCGCCGTAGCCGAGGTACTCCAGCAGCATGGCGGCCGACAGTATCGCCGCCGTCGGGTTCGCGACCCCCTCGCCGGCGATGTCGGGCGCGGTGCCGTGGACCGGTTCGAACAGCGCGTTGTCGTGGCCGACGTTCGCGGAGGGAAGGAGGCCGAGCCCGCCGACGAGCCCGGCGGCCAGGTCCGAGAGCACGTCGCCCGCGAGGTTCGGGCAGACGATCACGCCGTACTGCGTCGGGTCGAGCGGGAGCTTCGTCGCGAACGCGTCCATCAGCTCCTCGTCGGCGTCGACGCCGCGCTCCGCGGCGACCGCGAGCACTTCCTCGCGGAACCGCCCGTCCGTCTCGCGCATCACGTTCGCCTTGTGCGCGACCGTGAACCCGTCCTCGGGGCCGCCGGCGGGGCCGCGCCCGTCGGCGACGAACTCGCAGGCGTACGCCGCGAGCTCCCGCGACGCCGACGAGGTGACCACCCGAGTCAGCGTCGAGAGGTCGTCCGAGAGCCGGTCCTCGTGGCCGGCGTAGACGCCTTCGGTGTTCTCGCGTAGGAAGACGATGTCCGTCTCCGGGCGCAGCGCGTCGACGCCGGGGTACGCCTTGGCGGGTCGGACGTTGACGAACGAGTCCACGGCGTCCCGCAGCGGGAGGATGACGTCGGCGGCGGTCTCGCCGGCCGCGCCGAACAGCGTCGCGTCGGCGTCCGCGGCGAGCTCGTACGTCTCCGCCGGGAGCGCCTCGCCGGTCGCCTCCTTCGTCGCGTCGCCGGCCTCGCCCCGGACGAACTCGAAGCCGAGGTCGAACGACTCCAACACCTCCAAGGCCGCGGGGACGACCTCCCGGCCGATCCCGTCGCCCTCGATGACGGCGACCTCGTGGCTCACGCCTCGTCCCCCGGGATGTCCGCCTCCGGGACGTAGGGCAGCGACCGGGCGGTCTCGCGGACCGCGCCGGCGTTCGCGCCCATCAGCGCCGTGGTGTCCCAGACGCCCTCGACGAGGGCCTTCCGCTGGGCGTCGTGGACCGTCGCGTCGATCGCGGTGTCGTCGTAGGTGATCGTCTCCGCGGCCACGTCGATGTCGACCTCCGCGTCGGGGTTCGCCTCGACGTAGTCCTGAAGCGCCTCGATCGACTCCTGGTCGGCCGTGACCGTCGGGATGCCGAGCGCGAGGCAGTTCCCCGCGAAGATCTCCGCGAACGACTCGCCGACGACGGCGTCGATCCCCCAGCGCATCAGCGCCTGGGGGGCGTGTTCGCGCGAGGAGCCGCAGCCGAAGTTGGCGTTGACGACGAGGACGTTCGCGCCCCGGTACTGCTCCTCGTTGAACGGGTGGTCCTTCTCGTTGTCGTCGTCGTCGAACCGCTGGTCGAAGAAGGAGAACTGGCCCAGCCCGTCGAAGGTGACGACCTTCATGAACCGCGCCGGGATGATCTGGTCGGTGTCGATGTCGTTGCCCCGGACCGGGATCCCGGTACCGGAGACTTCGGTCACCTTCTCCGCCGGCGCCTCGCCGGCGCTGAAATCGGGCGAGCTCATACGGTCGCCACCTCCTCCATCTCGCGGACGTCGGTGACCTCGCCGGTCACCGCCGCGGCCGCGACCATGATCGGGCTCATCAGCACGGTCCGCCCGTCCTTCGAGCCCTGCCGGCCGACGAAGTTCCGGTTCGAGGAGGACGCGCTCGCCTCGTCGCCCTCCAACTGGTCGTCGTTCATGCCGAGACACATCGAACAGCCCGGCTCGCGCCAGTCGAACCCGGCCTCGACGAAGATCTCGTCGAGCCCTTCGGCCTCGGCGGCGTCCCGGACGCGCTGGCTGCCGGGGACGACCATCGCGCGCACGTCGTCGTCGACCTCGCGGCCCTCGACGAACGCCGCGGCCTCGCGGAGGTCCTTCAGGCGCGCGTTGGTACAGGAGCCGAGGAACGCCACGTCGATGTCGTACCCCTCCATCGTGTCGCCCGGCTCGACGCGCATGTGCTTCTGCGCGCGACGCGCGGTGTCGCTGTCCTCCTCGGGGAGGTCGTCCGGGTCCGGGATGGGCTCGGTGATGCCCGCGGTCTGTCCCGGCGTGGTCCCCCACGTCACGGTCGGCTCGATCGCCGAGCCGTCGATGGTGACGATGTCGTCGTACTCCGCGCCGTCGTCGGTCCGGATCGACTCCCAGTAGGGCTTCAGCCGCTCGAACTTCTCGGGGTCGTCGGCGAAGGCGTCCGTCTCCCGGAGCCACTCGTAGGTGGTCTCGTCGGGGTTGACGTAGCCCGCGCGAGCGCCGCCCTCGATGGACATGTTACAGATGGACATCCGTCCCTCCATCCCGAGCTTCTCGATGGCCTCGCCGGCGTACTCGTAGACGTAGCCGACCCCGCCGTCGGTCCCGAGCTTCCCGATGATCGTGAGGATGATGTCCTTCGCGGTGACGCCCTCACCGAGCTCGCCCGTGACCTCGATCCTGCGGACCTTCTGTTTCTCCATCGCGACGCAGCCCGTCGCCAGCACGTCGCGGATCTGCGACGTGCCGATGCCGAACGCCAGCGCGCCGAACGCGCCGTGCGTCGACGTGTGCGAGTCGCCGCAGACGATGGTCATGCCGGGCTGCGTGAGCCCCTGCTCCGGCCCGATGACGTGGACGATCCCCTGATCGCCGGAGTCCGGGTCGGAGAAGTCGATGCCCGAGCCGCGGACGTTCTCCTCCAGCTCCGCCATCATGCTTTCGGCGGCCTCGTCGCTGTAGGGCCGGTCGCGGTTGCCGGTCGGCACGATGTGGTCGACCGTGGCGTGGGTGCGCTCCGGGAAGGCGACCTCCCGCCCGCGCTCCTTCAGCATGCCGAACGCCTGCGGGCTGGTGACCTCGTGGACGAGGTGGAGCCCGACGAACAGCTGGTCCTGTCCCGTTGGCAGCTCCGTCACCTTGTGGTGGTCCCACACCTTGTCGTACAGGGTCCCCTCGCTCATCGGGGATCACCCGCGCGGGGCGCGGTCGCCGTCGCTTCGGTCCCGTCGCCGCGGACGCCCATCAGGCCGTCACCTCGGCCGACTCCTCTTCCTCCTCGCCCTCCTCCTGCCACGCGAACAGGCCGCGAAGCTCCTCGCCGACGGCCTCGATCTCGTGGTTCTTCTCGGCGTTGCGGAGCTGGGTGTACGACGGCCGGCCCGCCTGGTTCTCCGAGATCCACTCGCGGGCGAAGGTGCCGTTCTGAACGCCTTCGAGGACCTCCTCCATGTTCGCGCGGACCTGGTCGTCGATGATCTCGTCGCCCCGGGTGAGTCCGCCGTACTCCGCGGTGTGTGAAACGGAGTCCCACATGGCGCCGAGCCCGCCCTCGTACATCAGGTCGACGATGAGCTTCATCTCGTTCATGCACTCGAAGTACGCCATCTCGGGGGAGTAGCCCGCCTCGACGAGCGTCTCGTACCCCTGCTTGATCAGCGAGGCGATGCCGCCGCAGAGGACGGCCTGCTCGCCGAACAGGTCGGTCTCGGTCTCCTCGCGGAAGCTCGTCTCGACGACGCCGGCGCGGGTGCAGCCGATCGCGGCCGCGTACGCGAGCGCCTCGTCGTGGGCCTCGCCCGTGGCGTCCTGATACACCGCCAGCAGCCCCGGCGTCCCCTGGTCGTTCTCGTAGTTCCGGCGGACGATGTGGCCCGGCGACTTCGGCGCGATCATCGTCACGTCGACGTCCTCGGGCGGCTGGATCTGGTTATAGTGGATGTTGAACCCGTGCGCGAACTGGAGCGTGTCGCCGGGCTCCAGGTTCGGCTCGATCGACTCCTCGTAGACGTCCGCCTGGACCGTGTCGGGCAGGAGGACGCTCACGATGTCGGCCGCCTCGGCGGCGGCGGCCGGCGTCGCGACCTCGAGCCCGTCGCTCTCGGCGGCCGCGCGCGAGGAGCTGTCCTCGCGGAGGCCGACGACCACGTCGATCCCGCTCTCGTGGAGGTTCTGGGCGTGCGCGTGCCCCTGCGAGCCGTAGCCGAGCACGGCCACGACCGTCTGGGCGATCGCTTCGCCGTCCGCGTCTTCGTCGTAGTATACGTTGGATTCGACCGTCTGCATGTCGTTGTCGCTCATTGTGTAATGTGTGAGTGTGTGTCTGCGTCAGCTGTCGTGCGTCGTCGGTTCGCCGGCCGTTCCGGGTTTCTCTCCGGGCGCCGTCGGGACGTCGCCGCGCGCGAGCGCGGTCTGGCCCGTTCGAGCGATCTCGATGATGCCGAACTGGCGGAACGCGTCGAGCGCGTCGTCGATCCGCGCCTCGTCCCCGGTGAGCTGGACGGTGATCGTCCGCGGCCCGGCGTCGAGCGTCCGACCGTCGTACATCTCGGTGACGGCGTGGACCGCGGCCGGGTCGTCCGCCTCGATCTTCAGCAGGACGAGCTCCGCCGTCACCGCGTTGCCGGACACCTCGCCGACGGATATCACGGGTTTCAGCTTCGCCATCTGCTTTTCGATCTGGTCGATGCCGGGGTCCGTCTCCTCGACGACCATCGTGATCCGCGAGTGTCCGTCGACGGTCGTCGGCCCGACCGTGAGGCTCTCGATGTTGAACTGGCGGCGGGAGACGAGCCCGGAGACGCGCGCGAGCACGCCCGGCTCGTCCTCCACGAGCGCCGAGATGACGGCGCGCCGCGACTCGTGTTCGGCCTCGACGACGGGGTCGATCCGGATCCCTTCGAGATTTCGGCGCCCCTCCGGGTGGTCCCGCTCCTCGGGGCCCGGCTGCTCGCCCGGCGCCGGCCGGGAGTCGGGCTCCGGGACGCCGCCGGACGCGGAGCCGCCGTCGGTCGCGGGTCGGGAGTCGGGCGAATCGCCGCTCATAGCTGGTCCTCCGCGGTGGCGAACTTCCCGTTTGCGCCGCCGCTCGGCACCATCGGCAGGACGTTCTCCTCGGGGTCGACGTGGAAGTCGATCACGGCGGGGCCGTCGTAGTCGAGGGCCTCCTCGACCGCCGGCGCGACCTCGTCGTAGTCGTCGACGCGGAGGCCGAGGGCGCCGAACGCCTCCGCGAGCTTGTCGAACTCGGGCATCCACGTGTAGTCGGAGGCCATGTGACGCCCCTCGTAGAAGGCGTCCTGCCACTGCCGCACCATGCCGATGTACTCGTTGTTGAGCACGGCGATGGTGACGTCGAGGTCCTCGCGGACGGCCACGGAGAGCTCCTGCATCGTCATCAGGAAGGAGCCGTCGCCGTCGAAACAGACCACGTCGCGGTCGGACTCGCCCATGGCGTCGGCGGCGACCCGCGCGCCGACCGCGGCGGGCACGCCGTAGCCCATCGTCCCCAGACCGTGCGAGGAGACCCACGTCCGGGGCTCCGTGTACGTCCAGAACTGGGAGGCCCACATCTGGTGTTGGCCGACGCCGGTCGTCACGATGGCGTCGTCGTCGGTCGCCTCGTCGAACGCCTCGACGACGAACTGCGGTTTCAGCGGCTCGTCCTCGGGCGTCGCGTACGTGAGCGGGTACGTCTCCTTCCACTCGGCGCACCGCTCGCGCCACGCCCCGGCGTCGGGCGCCTCGCGGACCGCCGCGGTGAGCTGGTCGAGGACGCGCTCCGCGTCGCCGATCAGCGGGTGGTCCGCGTGGACGTTCTTCGAGATCTCGGCCGGGTCGATGTCGACGTGGACGACCTCGGCCTCGGGCGCGAAGGTGTCGATACCGCCGGTGAGCCGGTCGTCGAACCGGGTGCCGACCGCGATCAGGCAGTCGGTGTGGGTGATCGCCATGTTCGCGTAGCCGGTGCCGTGCATCCCGGCCCACGAGAGGCAGAGATCGTCGTCCTCGGGGAACGAGCCGATCCCGGGCATCGTCGTCGTCACCGGGATCCCGTACGTCCGCGCGAACGTCCGCGCGGCGTCGCTCGCCTCGGCCTTGATCACGCCGCCGCCGAACAGACAGAGGGGCCGCTCGGCCTCCTCGATGGCCCGAGCCGCCGACTCGACCGCGTCGGTGTCGGCGTTCGGGTCGGGGTCGGTGCCGGCCGGGGGCGTCGCCGGCCCCGGCGTCTCGTCGGTCTCGCCCTGCGTGACGTCCTTCGGGAGGTCGACGAGCGTCGGCCCCGGGCGACCGGCCCGGGACAGCTCGAACGCCTCGCCGACTGTGTCGCCGACGGTGTCGGCGCCGCTCGCGAAGTAGTTGTGCTTCGTGATCGGACGGGTGACCCCGATCGTGTCGGTCTCCTGGAACGCGTCGTTGCCGACGAACTCGGTCGGCACCTGTCCGGTCAACGCGAGCATCGAGTCGGAGTCCATGTCGGCGTCGGCGATCCCGGTGACGAGGTTCGTCGCGCCCGGGCCCGAGGTCGCCAGGCAGACCCCCGGTTCCCCGGACACGACGCCGTACGCGTCGGCGGCGTGGACGGCGCCCTGCTCGTGGGCCATCGTGACGTGGTCGATCGAGGAGCTGTACAACGCGTCGTAGACGGGCATGATCGCGCCGCCCTGGACGCCGAAGGCCGTCTCCGCGCCGGCCGCCTCGAGGGCGGCGACGACCGACTCCGCGCCGGTCGCGACCGTCCCCGCGGCGGGCGTCTCGTCGGGATCGGCGCCGGGCGCCCCGTCGTCGGCTCCCGTCGCCGGCTCCTCGGAGCCCTCCGGATCGTCCTCTCGTGGGTGTGCTGCTGTGTCGCTCATTGTCGTGGTGGTGTTCGGTGTGGCATCTCTCGCGCGTCGAGGGTCGGTCCGACCGCCGCCGCGATCGGATCGCGGTCCGTCGGCCGGCGGTCGATAGTTCGTCGAGTCGGTGAGGAAGGGGTGATGTAGGGGATTATACCCCTACGATGATCGGCGCGACGGCTCCGGCGACGTCGGCTGTCGTCGGAAGTGCGGTGTGCCGTCGCATCTCGCCCTGACCAACGGAGTCCGGGTATAAATCCCTGTCGGGGCGCCGACACGGTCGGTCGGATCGCGGCGTCGAACCGGTCCGCCGTTCCGAACCGGTTCGGGGCACGCGGACTCCCCGGAGCCCCCGTCGACTCGCGCGGCGGTCGCTCGGCGGGCTCCCCGGTCAGGGGGGCGGCCATCAGACCCGGACCTCCTCCTCGCGGTCGATGCCCGCCTCCTCGGCGAACCGCTCGACGTCGCCGGCGGTCACCTGCCGCTTGCCGGCGCCGTACTCCTTGACGCGTTTGGTGATGCGCCGGACCTCGCCGTCGCTCGGGACGAAGCCGGCCTCCTCCAGGTGCTTGCGCACGCTGTGGGTGCCGGTGTGTTTCCCGAGCACGAACTCGCGCTCGGCCCCGACCATCTCCGGGGTCATCACGCCGGTCTCGAACGTGTCGCTGTTCTCGATGACGCCGGCGGCGTGGATGCCCGACTCGTGCGCGAACGCGTTCCGTCCGGTGACGGGCTTGTTCGCGGGCACGGGGATGTCGGACGCCTCCTCGACGATCCGCGCCAGCTTGGTGATCTGGGTCGTGTCGATGCCGGTGTCGACGCCGTACACCGACTCGACGGCCATCACGACCTCCTCGTATGCGGCGTTGCCGGCGCGTTCGCCGATCCCGTTGACCGACACCTGCGCCTGCTCGGCGCCGTTCTCGAAGCCCATGATCGCGTTCGCCGCGGCCATCCCGAAGTCGTCGTGCGTGTGCACGTCGACGCGGGCGTCGGTCGCGTCGACGACGGCCTCCACGGTCTTCCCGAAGCTCGTCGGCATCGCCACGCCGCACGTGTCCGGGATGTTGATCCAGTCCGTGCCGGCGTCGCTGACCGCCTCGACGATCTCCGTCAGGTACGTCGGGTCCGTCCGGGTGGCGTCCATCGGCGAGAACATGCACTCGACGCCGGCGTCTTTCACCTTCTCGACGGCGGCGACGGCGCGTTCCTTCGCCTCCGCGCGGGTCGCGTGCATCGAGTCCTCCAGCTGGACGTCGCTGGTGGAGACGAACACGTGGACCATCTCGACGCCGGAGTCGATCGCGGCGTCGATGTCGCCGTCGACGACCCGCGCCAGCCCGCAGACGGTGGTGTCCGTCGCGGCGGCGATGTCGCTGACGGCCTCGAACTCCGCGTCCGAGTTCACCGGGAACCCCGCCTCGATGACGTGGGTGTTCATGTCGTCCAGCGTCGCCGCTATGCGGCGTTTCTCGTCGTAGCTGAACGACGTCCGTGGTGACTGTTCTCCGTCTCGTAACGTCGTGTCGAAGATCCGTACAGGACCGATTTCGATGTTAGAAGCTATCGTGCCCTGGAAGAACTCGATCCGCCGGGGTGTCCGACGAAGCCTCCGTGATGTCTGTCATCGACTGTCGACAGGACGGTCGAGAACTTAACGCTTGTGCCAATAGCAAAAACGACGCCTCGCTGACAGTGGCTCTCGTGTCGGCGTCGTCGAAAAACCGCCTGACGTGAGCGTCGTACCCATTCTTTATACTCCTTATACGCTAACCGCGAACGGCCGGGTATGTGGTTTCGGAACCGCGTTGATAAGCCCGATCGACGTTCGTTTCGTTTCGGCCGCGCCCGGGCACGCCGCCGCGGCGCCGCCGGCTCAGAGACCGAGCGCGTCGGTGATCTCGCGACGCGCCGCCAGCAGCGCCTCGTCCGTTCGGTCGCGGGGGCGAGCGGTGTCGACGTCGACCACCGTCTCGACCGTCCCGGGTTGGGCGCCGAGGACGGCGACGCGGTCGGCGAGGTACGCGGCCTCCTCGACGTCGTGCGTGACCATTGCGACCGTGGTCCCCCGCGCCGCCCACACGTCGAGCAGGTGGTCCTGCTGTTCGCGTTTCGTTAGCCGATCGAGCGCCGAGAACGGCTCGTCGAGCAGTAGCACCTCCGGCTCGTAGGCCAGCCCCCGCGCCAGCGAGACGCGCTGGGCCATCCCGCCCGAGAGCTCGCCGGGCGAGCTCTCCGCGAAGCCGCCGAGTCCGACCGTCTCGATCAGCTCGTCGACTCGGTCGCGCGCGGCGGGGTCGTCGCGGTCGACGTCGGCCGGGAGCCCGAGGGCGACGTTCTCACGCACGTCGGCCCACGCGAGGAGCCGCGGCTCCTGGAACACCATCCCGACGGCGTCGCTGCCGCCCTCGCGCACGTCGACCCCGCCGACCGCGGCGTCGCCCTCGAACCGGTCCTCCAATCCGGAGAGCACGCGCAACAGCGTCGACTTCCCGCAGCCGGACGGGCCGACCACCGCGAGGAACTCCCCGTCGCCGACCGCGAGGTCGACGCCGTCGAGTGCGACAGTCTCGCCGTAGCGCTTGGTGAGCCCGCTGACGGCGAGGGTCGGATCGGTCGGTGGGTCGGTCGGCGGATCGGTCGCCGGGTCCGTCGTCGGTTCGGAGTCTCGTTCCGTCTCGGTCGTCGCGTCGCCGTCGAGACGATGCTCGTCGTCGTCCGTCTCGACGTCGCTGTCAGCGAGCACGCCCCTACCGAACGACGACACGGTTCTTCACCTCCTTGACCGCCAGGTCCGAGAGGTTCCCGAGGAAGGCGAACAGCAGGATCGAGCCGACGATGATGTCCGGGCGCGCGAGCACGCGGCCGTCGCTCAGCAGGAATCCGATCCCCTCGCTGGCCGCGATCAGCTCCGCGGCCACGACGAACATCCACGCCAGACCGACGCCGCCCCGGATCCCGACGAGCAGGCTCGGCACCGCGGCCGGGAACACGACCCGCCGGAGCGACTCGATCCGGCCGAGGTCGTACACCTCGGCGACCTCCAGCAGGTCCTCGCTCACCTCGCCGATCCCCGTCGAGAGGTTGAGGTAGACGGGGAAGAAGGCGCCGACGGCGATCAGGAGCACCTTCGCGCCCTCGCCGATCCCGAACCAGAGCAGGAACAGCGGCACCCACGCCAGCGAGGGGATGTTTTTGAGGCTCTGGAGCAGGGGGTCGAGCAGGTCGGCGGCGAGTCCGGAGAGCCCGGTGAGCGTCCCGAGGACGACCCCGACGCTCGCGCCCAGGAGGACCCCGAGGAACACGCGCTGGACCGTGATCGCGACGTGGCCCCAGAGCTCGCCCGAGGCGCTCAGCCCGTAGAGGGTCTCGACCACTCGCAGCGGCGTCGGTAGCTGGTGGGCGGCGAAGACGCCGGTCGCGACCAGCAGGTGCCAGGCGACGACGATCGCCGCGGGCACGACGAGCCCGAGCAGCCACCGGAACCGGTCGGCGTCCGGGAGAAGTCCGGCGGCGGCCTCGGCTCCCGTCCGTCCCGTCTCGCGCGTCGTCGCCATCTCACTCTCCCCCGCTCCCGGCGTCGCCGACGCTCTCGGCCGCGAACTCCGCGTCGAGCAGGTCGTCGATGCTCCCCGCGGGGTCGGCGTCGTCGGCGACGAGCCCCTCCCGCTCCAAGATCGGCGCGAGGTCGGAGAGCAGCTCGCGGTGGGCCTCTCCCGGAAGCGGCTCGGAGAGGTCGGTGCGGCGCGTGAACACGCGCTCGGCCACCGCTTGGGACATCTCCGACTCGCTCGCGAGGATGCCCGCGGTCTCCGCGGGGTTCTCGATCGCCCACTCGCGGCCGCGCTCGTACGCCTCGACGACCCGCCGGGCGTCACCCGGGTGATCCGCGAGGAACCCGTCGAGGAAGTTGAGGAAGCCGTAGGTGTTGTACGCGGGCTCGCGGAAGAACAGCTCCGCGCCGTCGTGTTCCAGCTCCAGCTCGGCCATGTGCGGGTCGAGCCCGGCCCACGCGTCCACGTCGCCTCCCACAAGCGCCGACTGCCCCTCGGGGTGTTGGAGGTGGACGACCTCGACGTCGTCCTCGCTCAGGCCGGCGTCGTCGAGCGCCTGCAGCAGGAAGAAGTACGGGTCGGTACCGCGGGTGGCGGCGACGCGCTTCCCCTCGAGGTCGGCGACCGACTCGATCCCCGTCTCCGCGAACGTGACGAGCGCGGTCCACTCCGGCTCGGAGTAGACGTACGGCGTCGTGATCGGGACGCCGTTCGACCGCGCCATCAGCGCCGCGATCCCGGCGGTCGAGGCGACCTCCGCCTCTCCGCCCTGCGAGTACTCGTTCGCCTGGTTGCTGCCGAGGCTCAGCACCCACTCGATCTCGACGTCCGTCTCCGCGAACGCCGCCGACAGCCAGCCCTTCTCGCGCAATACGAGGCTGACTGGGTTGTAGTAGGCGTAGTCGACCGTCACGGTTCGTCCGTCGCTCCCGGCGCAGCCGGCGAGCAGCGAGCCGCCGACCGCCGCGCCGGTGCCGCGCAGGAACTGTCTTCGTTCCATCGTACCACCTCGTACCGGTGCCACTGATAAGGGCGTATGCTTATAGAGAATAATTATTTGCACCTATGATGTCTAATAGTAATTTATTCTGTGGCATGAGAGACGAACACAGGGACTGATCCGCCGTCTCGGAGTCTCTGACGGCGGTCCGCGCGGCTGAGTCTGTCCGCGAGCCGCGAGCCGTCCGATGCCCGACGTGTGTGATACCGGAACCGATTGCCGTCACGCGTCACGCGACCCGCGTCGTCGAGGCGACGGTCGCGCTCCGCGAGGCGCTCGTCGAGGTCGCCGGCTACGCGTCGTCGAGACCGCGAACCGCGTCGAGGAGAGCGCCGTCGTCGGCCGCGGCGTCGCCCTCGACGACCCGGTCGGCGGCCGCGAGGACAGTCCCGTTCGGGTCGGGTCGGTCGCCCTCGATCCGATCGGTGTCGCCGCCGGCGCCGTCGACGACGACGGTCGCGTCGGCCTCGCGCGCCAACGCCGTCGCGGCCTCGCGGGCCTCCGGACCGACGGGCTCGAACGGGGGCGCGGCGACGAGCGCGGCGCCGGCGTCACGGGCGGTCTCGGCGGCGGCGTCGCCCTCGGGGACTACCCCGACCGAGAGGTCGTGTCCGGCGGCCGCGAGGCGGGCGACGACCCGCGAAGCCTCCCGTCCAGTCCCGACGACGTGGAGCCGTCGCTGGTCGTCGCCGTCGCGGGCCGCGTCGCCCCCGCCGGCCGCGTCGACCGTATCGAAGGCGGTGACCGCGGGCGTCCCGGTCGCGGGGTTCCGACCGACGAACGCCTCCGCGTCGAACGCGGTCCGGAGCGCGCCCGCGGTCAGCACCTCGTCCGGCGGCCCGGCCGCGTGGACGCCGCCGTTCGCGAGGACGACGATCCGATCGCAGTACCGGGCCGCGGCGTCGAGGTCGTGGATCGCCGCGAGCGCGCCGCGCCCGTCGTCGACGAGGTTGCGGACGAGTTCGAGGGTGCGCACGGCGTGGTTCGCGTCGAGGCTCGCCGTCGGCTCGTCGAGCAGCAGCGCCGGGGTCCCCTGCGCCAGCGCCCGCGCGAGCAGGACGCGCTGGCGCTCCCCGCCCGAGACCTCCCTGATCGAGCGGTCGGCGAAGCGCGCGACGCCCGCCGCGTCCATCGCCTCCCGCACCGCCCGGTCGTCGTCGGCGCCGTGGCCGTCGAACCGACCGAGGTGGGGGGTCCGGCCCATCTCCACCACGTGGCGGACCCGGAAGTCGAACGCGAGGCTCGTCTCCTGCGGGACGCTGGCGACGCGGCGGCCGGCCTCGCGCGCTGAGAGGTCGTCGGCGCGGGCGCCGTCGAGTCGCACCGTCCCCGAATCCGGCGCGAGCGTCCCCTTGATCGCCCGGATCACCGTCGTCTTTCCCGCGCCGTTCGGGCCGACGAGGCCGACGAGCTCGCCGCGGTCGAGCCGCAGATCGACCCCGGAGACGACCGGCACGTCGCCGAACGACGCCGTCAGGTCGCCGACCTCGACGAGCGGATCGGCGTCGGAGCTGGCGCCATTGGCGTCGGGACCGGCGGCATTGGCGTCGGTGGCCGGAGAGCCGCCGACCGCGTCGCCCCCGCTCTCGTCTCCGTCCGCGGCCGATTCCGCCCTCACAGCTCGTGCACCTCCCGGTTCGAGAGCAGGTAGACGAAGAACGGCGCGCCGACCGCGGCGGTGACGATACCGACCGGCAGCTCCGTGCTCCCCGCGCGGGCGACCGTGTCGGCGGCGACGAGGAACGATCCCCCCGCGAGCGCCGCGGTCGGCAGCAGGACCCGGTGGTCGGGGCCGACGACCAGTCGGAGGATGTGGGGGACGATCAGCCCGACGAAGCCGATGATCCCCGCGAAAGCGACGCCCGCGGCCGTGATCAGCGCGGAGGCGCCCAGCAGGATCCGCTTGGTGCGTTCGACCGCGATCCCGAGCCCCCGGGCCTCCTCCTCGCCCAGCAGGAGGACGTTGAGGTCGCGGGCGTACACGAGGAGGAGGACGAACAGCGGCGGCACCACGACCGCCGTCACGGCGACCTCGCTCCACGAGGCGCCGGAGAGGTGACCCATCAGCCACGCGACGACCCGGCGGAGCGACTCGCCGGCCTGCAGCTGGAGGTACGAGATGACCGCTCCGAGGAACGTCTGGACCGCGACGCCCGCGAGCAGGAGCGTCGCCACGGGGGTCCGCCCGTGTCGAGTCGCGATTGCGTACACGCCGAAAGCGGCCGCGAGCGCGCCTGCGAAGGCGAAGAGGCTGACGCCGGCGCCGTGCGAGAGCCCCAGGCCCACCGCGCCGATCAGCGGGAGCGTGACGGTCGCCGACAGCGCCGCGGGGAAGACGATGAAGGCGACGGCGCCGACGGCCGCGCCCGAGGAGACGCCGATGATCGACGGGTCGGCCATCGGGTTCCGGAAGAACCCCTGCATGACCGTCCCGGCCGCCGCGAGCGCGAAGCCGACCAGCGCGGCCATCAGGATGCGGGGGAGCCGGACGCCGACGACGATCTGCGCGTGGACGTCGTCGACCGGGAACGCGAACGGCGAGGCGTACGTGAGCCCGAGGCCGGGCAGCATCAGCGCCCCGGTCCCGTCCGAGCTCGCCTCGATCCCGGCCGGCACGGTAACCGCGTTCAGCACGGCCTTCACGACCTCCGCGGGCGGGATCCGGACGGGGCCGATCGCGGCGCTCACCACGGCCACGGCGACGAGCACGACCGCTAACCCCGCCGACCAGACCGACGCTCGCGTCCATGTACTCATTCGTTCTCCAACACAACTTGTAGTAGGTAAATACTTATTGGACGAGCCGCGTCGTCAATCCGATGCGAACCAGGTACGTCATCGCGATGGCCCTGCTCGTGACGACCGCCCTCGTGGGCGGCGTCGCGGGCGCGGCCGCGGGCGCACAGCCGACGACGACCGCGTCGCCGACCGACGAACCGGCGCTCGACGGTGTCGCTCACGGACCGATCGTCCACCAGACGGGCGACGCGTGCGGGTACCCGCTGGAGATCACGGACGCGACGGGGACGACGATCACGCTCGACGAGGCGCCCGAGCGGATCACGACCACCAACCCGTCGGCCGCCCAGACGCTCTGGGAGCTCGGCGAGCGGGACCGCGTCGTCGGCGTGACCCAGTACGCCGCGTACCTCGACGGGGCGAGCGAGCGGGAGAACGTCTCCGCGGAGGGGCTCGGCGTCAGCGTCGAGCGCGTCGTGGCGACCGAGCCGGACCTCGTGCTCGCGCCGAACGCGTCGGCGGGCCAGGTCGAGGCGCTCCGCGAGCAGGGCCTCACCGTCTACCACTTCTCCGAGGCGACCTCCATCGAGGACATCGCGGAGAAGACCGAGACCGTCGGCCGCCTCGTCGGGAACTGCGAGGCCGCCGCCGAGACGAACGCGGAGATGAACGCGGCCGTCGCGGACGCCGAGAATCGGACGGCCGACCTCGACCGGCCCGACGCGCTCTACCCGCTCGGCAGCGGCTTCGTCGCCGCGAACAACACCTTCATCAACTCGATCATGGAGGCCGGCGGCGTGAACAACATCGCGGCCGCGGAGGGCGACGGCTACCCGCAGCTCTCGAACGAGGTGATCCTCCAGACCGACCCCGATCTGATCTTGGTGACCACCCCCGACGCGGCCATCTTGGAGGAGGAGCCGTACGCCAGCACCACCGCCGGTACCGAGGGCAACTACGTCGTGATGAACGTGAACTACCTCAATCAGCCGGCGCCGCGCAGCGTGATCGAGTCGACGACCACGCTCTCGACCGCCGTCGCGGAGCTCCAGACCGAGGACGGCGGCGCCACCGACGGCGAGGACGGGAGCGACGGTGAGGACGGGACCGACGACGACGCCACGGACGACGGCGAGAGCGGAACCGACGGCGACGGCGGATCGACCGAGGACGGCGGTGACGGCGGCGACGCGAGCACCGGCGACGAGGCGCCCGGCTTCGGCGTCGTCGCCGCGCTGGTCGCCGCGATCGCGGCGGCGCTGATCGCGCGGCGGCCGTAGACGGCCCCCGGGCGGCGACGCTACTGGTTCGCCGATCGGGCGTCCAGCGCGACGGGGATCGACCGGGCGGCGACGTCGCCCGCGAACGCCTCGCCGTCCGCCTCCAACTGCTCGAAGGTGTCGTAGTGGATCGGGACCACCAGGTCCGGGTCCATCCGCTCGGCCAGGTCCGCGCTCGCGTGTCGGTCCGAGACGATGCCGCCGCCGCCGATGTTCGCGAGGAATATCGAGACGTCGAGCTCGGCGAACGCGTCGAGCGCGTCCGAGTCCCCCGGCCAGAAGACGGTGCGGTCGCCGAGGCCGAGGAGGAAGCCGCAGCCGAATCCGGGCGGGTGCGTCACCGACCCGTCGGGGCCCGCGTTCGGTCCGTCGGGGTCGTTGCGGGCGGCGACGGACCACACGGTCGCCTCGCCGGCGGGCGTGTCGACGTCGACGCGCGCCTCGTCGTCGACGCGCACCACGTCGTAGTCCTCGGCGAGCGAGTCGACCGACTCCACGTCGCGGTCGATTCCCGCGGGGTCGACCGCGTCGTAGATCACGAGCGTCGCGTCCTCGCTCGCGACCGACCGGATCCCGTCGGTGTCGTAGTGGTGGTCGTGGGTGACGACGACGAGGTCGCCGTCGCGCGCCCAGTAGTCGTCGAGGACGCCGTACCGTCCCGGGTCGGTGTAGGCGACGGGGCCCTCGTCCGGCGCGAGCCGCGCCGTCGCGTAGCCGAGCCACTCCACCGCGAAGTCGTCGTAGCGAACTGTCATGGCTCCCGTTCCGGTCCCGGGCGCCTTCAGGGTGGCTATGACCGCTCGACCGCGTCGACGCGGATCAGGTCCCACGCGTCGTCGAGGTCGGTCGCGGCGGCTTCGGTATCCGAGTCCCGGTCGGGCGCGAACGCCGGACCGAGCACGTGTTCGGGGACGATCGGCATGGGGATCGGGACGTAGCCCGCGGCCCGCATCGGCGCGAAGCCGCTGGCGCTCTCGACGACCGCGCCGTCGGCGCCGCGCCGCACCCGGAACCGCTTGTCGTCGGGATGGCGGCTGTACGCGTACGGGAACGCCTGCGCCGGCGGCTCCCGGAGGCTCTCGACGCCCGCGAGCACCGCGACGACCCGCCCGTCGACCTCGCAGACCAGCCGCGGGACGACCGGGCGACCCGCGTCGTCGACGGCGGCGGGATCGATCCCCGGCCCCGCGGGCACCGGCCCGACGGGGGTGTCGGTCTCGCGCCACGCGAACGTCGGCTCCCCGAGCCCCTCGAACCGGACGCAGGCGTACCCCCCGCCGGCGACGGGGATCCGGTCCGGCCCGGCGTGGAACTCCCGGCGCCCGTCGCGCTCGGCGACGAGCAGCGGGGGGTCGGCGAGCAGCGACCGCACTCGCTCGGCGGTCGAGTCGTCGTCCACGACGAAGTAGGCGCGGCGGTCGCGAGAGAGCGCGTGCGCGAGCCGCGAGGCGATCACCGTCGCGGTCGCGTCGTCCGGCGTGAGCGGCTCGACCGCGAGGGCCGTCGCGTCGCCTCGGGTCGCCACCGCCGGGGGCTCGGCCCGCGTCTCCGGCTGCGCGACCTCGTACCCGTCGTCGGCGAGCCGGGTCGCGGCCGCCTCCGTCAGCCGCCGTCGCGTCGCGTCCCCGAGCGGGCCTGGCATACGAGGGGGTACGGGCCCGAGCGTGAAGGGGTTTCGCGTGGGCGTCGCGGTCGGTCCACCCGGTGGACGCCGGCCCCGACGCCTCACGCCTCGTCGCCCGCGAGCCGCGCGACCCGCTCCAGCGTGTCGGCGTCCGCCACCGACTTGTCCTCGCGGACGCCGACGAACCGGGGGAACCGCAGCGCGTAGCCGGACGAGTACGTCGGCGACGTCTGGATCTCCTCGTAGCCGACCTCCAGGACGACCGCGGGCCGGATCGAGAGCTCGGTCCCGTCCTCGCTCACGACGTGGGGCTCCAGCCGCTCGGTGAGGTCGGCGAGCGCCTCGTCGGTGAGCCCG
>NZ_NHPG01000139.1:0-25054 GCF_002252965.1 Halorubrum sp. Ea1 | reverse complement strand
GCCTGCCAGCGTCCCCGTGATAAAAACAACACTGGGACGCCGTACACGGCCGAGGATAGGGGTAACGGCCAGTTGGCATGGCCAGCAGTCCACCAGTCCGACACTGTGGGACTACCCGTGCCCGAAAGGACTGGGAGTCCGGTAATTAGACTGCGAACCTGAAACTCCCACCGCTCGGGATTCCTCCGCGTTTACGCGAAGGAGGATGTCAACTAGCAGTGCTGAATACTTCTATCATTCTTATCGCGGGAGGCGAGATGTTCTGTATCCGGGTCACCGAATCGGTCTTCGCCGCGAGCGGTATACACTGTCCAGCCACGACGATGGAGCCAATCTGCGACAGGAAACCAGATACTCTCGTCACAGTACTACGGCCTCATGCCTGTGCGGACTCTGCGGACCGAAACTCGTCGGCTACGACATCGTCTCGAACTGGGGGAACTGGGTCTACCAGACCGGCGTCGGCAACGACTCGCGGGACAACCGCTTCGAGGTGCTCTCGCAGGGCGAGTACCACGACGACGCGGCCGCGTACATCAGGACCTGGCTCCCCGAACTCGACGGTCTGCCGGCCGAGTACGCTCACCGCCCGTGGCGGCTGAGCGACGACGAGCAGGCCAGCTACGGCGTCGAACTCGGCGTCGACTACCCGCGGCCGGTGATCGATATCGAGCGTCGGTACGCGGAACTTGGTTGATGACGGTGCTCCCAGGGGTCTGAAAGAATGTCCGCGGGGTGACAGACTGCGGGGAAATACTGTTCGTGGGTCGTGGTGCCGAGTCGGAGGGACACCCTGTACGGAGCGTGTCGCGGAGTGTCCAGCAGTGACGTTTCCGCGTCGGGCGTCGGTTCCTACGGCGTGGGGACCAGGCCGCGGATCGCGATTTCCGCCACGGGCTGGACGGCTGTCCTCACCGACTACTCATCGGCAACCTCGACGCTGACACTCTCGCCATCCTCGAGGAGACTCATGTTCTTCACTTCGACCTGCATCGCCTGGTCTGCGGATAGTTTCTCGTCGTACTCGTGGTCCTCGTCCTCGACACGGATAGTGCCGTCCCCGGAGGCGTCGACCGGTTCAGCGGTATCGAGCGTCTCGGAATCTTCGGCCGTCAGCGACGGCTCGAAGACGTCCGTCACGGTTCCATCGGAATCGATCTTGGCGACGACCTGATCCTCGGCGTCGGAGCCGGGTGCGACGGCGACCTGCACCTTCTCCGTGCCCGCGACGACGTCGAAGTGGACGCCGTCACCGGCATCGAGGCTGCTCTGGACCTGCTCGTCGGACCAGGCTGTCTCGATGGCCTCGTCGACCTCGTCCGAGGACAGTTCGTCAAACGGATCGGTTATCTCGACAGTGTAGTCATCTGGAAGCTGTTCTCCGGATGCGTCACCAGAGCTCGCTCCGGCTGCGACGACGCCACCGGCTCCAACGGTGAGCATCGCCGCGAGGGCGAGCGCGATTAGCTTCGTTCGCATTGTGTATCGGAGTGATCCGTTCGGTGGATCGCTCCACCTGGACCTTGTAAGAAAAACCCCTTAGAGACCCGTTGAGAAGGCGTTTGAAACGGTTTCGAAACGGGTTTCGGCTACAGGAGCAAAACCATGTTACCCATCCCGCGGCGTCTGCGCTCGACGAGGTTTTTCGTCTCCAGGCTGTCGAGCGTGCGGCTGACCGTCGCCTTCGAGAGATCCGTCGCGTCGACGATGTCGCTTTGGGCCATCACGCCGTCCTCGTCGAGGATCGTCTCGTAGATCTCACGCTCGTTTTTCGCCAGGCGCTCGGCGGTTTCCTCCCACTCCTCGCGGCGCGCGTCGAGGAGGTCCCCGCTCGGTGCGAGCCCGTCGTTCCCATCCGTCCGCACCGCGCCGCCGGCGGAATCCGGCGGTCTCCGGTCGATAGCCGGTGATTTGGCATCTCTACCCGACCAATCCGTTGTAACGAGGTACGTCCCGCTCGAACCGAGCAGGACCGCAGAGACGGTGATGACCGCTACATCACGGTACTGGAAGTACCCGCCCAGTTCCGCGACCTCCGTACCGCCTTCACCGACAGAGACGACGACTGGTGTGGGGGTTATCAGCTGTACCGCGAGAACGACTGTGGCGGCGACGAAGACGACCGCAGCGAGGAGCTGCTTACCGTGGAGGGCCTGCAAATCCATAGGTTGATACTTCGAATCCCTTCCCTAATCTCCGTCGATATCGACTGGCAAAATTCGGCCCGAAACCGGGTTGAAACGCCTGCGAAACGCGTTTCGAACGCGTTTCATCCCAGTACTCATGAGCTCTTTCACCCAACGGTCACGTATGAATGAGGACGCCCGGACTGGCCTCGTCGTCCTCCTCGTGCTCGCGAGCGTCGGCGTCGGTCTCGCGGGCACACTCGCCGCGCTCGGGGTCGGGGACCCCATCGCCGACAGGGACCAGGTGGGAGAAGTCAGCATCGCTGGTACCAACGTGACCGCCTCCAGCGACAGGAGTGACACCGCGGTGGTGACGAATGTCTCGGAGACGAGTGATATCGAACTCACCGAAGACGGAGGCGATATTTTGATCACGACGCGAGAGAACGACCGGTTTACTCGGCACGAACGGGGACGCGCTGTCGAGATTGTCCGGGCCAACCGGACCGTCGCGTCGTACCTCGAAACTGTCGAAAACGAGGAACTCACGGTCGAACCTATAAGAAAGCTGGACTCCGGGGAGGCACAGACCGCGACGTTCACATTCGACGTCGAAGAGACAAACAGCACCCTCTCCGCCGGGGAGACGGTAAAGATCAGGAACCTCACAGTCGAGAAATCGGACGACACCGTGACAGTCGACAGAGAACCGTCTTACGTCGAGGACCGGGCAGTCGTCCGGATCGGGCGCGCCGGCAGGGAAGACGCCAGATACCGCGCGGAAATCGATCTCGCAAACGAGACGGTCGTCGACATCACCGACATGGGTGAGCTGTAGTGGACTGGAACTCGAATATGGGACAGCAGTCTCGGATCGATAACCGTGGATCTCGCTAGGGCCGAAACACGAGGCAATAGCACTCAGTTGTGGGGTCGTGTATGAGTCTGAATGTATTGTCGACGTAAATCGGTGGCCTCGGCACTCATAGGGCTCGTCATCGCTGGTGCCGAGGCAGCTCGGAGCGGTGCGTCGTCATCGGCCGCTCGACGGTAGTCGCCTCGCGGACTAAAGCCGACGGGTCGGCGGCGGGGCTAACCGGGTCGGAGTCGCCGCGGTCAATACCCGAGATCCTCGTACTCCTGGGGGTCTTCTCCCGGGGCCAGCCGCAGGAACCGGAGCTCCCGCACTCTCTTCACCGTCCGGCCGGCGTCGACGGGGGCGACGAACCGCGGCGCGCGGGCGGCCGGCAGCGGGTCGCCGCCGCGCTCGACGGCCAGCACCGCGTCGAGCGCCGTTTTCAGCGGGACGCAGACGGCGTAGCCGTCGGCGGCGACGCGGACGTGGGTCGCGTCTGGGGCGACCGTCACGTCCGGACGGTCCAGCAGCGACCCGACGGCGACCCCGCGCCACGCGCCGCCCCACCGCTCGCCGCTGGCGCACAGGAACTCCTCGGCGACCGATTCGAGCGCCCCGTCGTCGAACTCGTCGCACGCGACGACCCCGTCCGCGAGCCCGGACAGCTCGACCTCGACCGACGCCGCTACGGGCGCCGACGCGTCGGGGTCCCGGTCGCTCACTTCCACGGCGGATCGCCTCCGCGTTCGCTCGGGCACATGCCCGCTGATGACGAGCGCCGCGGGTTTGAATGGGCCGCCTCGTTCCCGCGACCTGAGGCCCCGCTCGAACGGGTTCGCGGCGTCGCCGCTCGGTCGTCGTCGGCATCTGGAAAAACGCGGTCGGCGGGCGGTCAGTCGCCGCCGTGACAGGACCCCGCGTACGCGTTCCATCGGTCGATCCCGTTGGGTAGTCGCCCGTCGTCCGTCGCGTCGAACGCCGCCGCGCACTGCGCGATCGCTTCCTCCGCGGTCGGCAGTTCGTCGTCGCGGTCCGGCGTCTCCGCTTCGATGCTCGTCTCGCGCGTACTCGGACCCTCGGGGCGCGTCGCCGCCGATTCCGAGCCTGCGTCAGTCGTGTACTACGGGTGGCACGATTCTCCCGAGACGGGCATCCTTAATAATAGTTCATGTTTGTTTGTCGCGCCGCGAGCGTCGGCCTCGCGCCCCCGACTACTCGTACGACTCGGGCTCGATCCCGGAGAGCCGCATCGCGTTGCCGGTGACGCCGAGGCTCATTCCCATGTCGCCGACGACGACCGCGACGGCGACGCTCACCAGCCCCAGCGGCACGCCGAGCGCGAGCAGCGCCTTCACCCCGAGGCTCGCCCAGACGTTCTGGCGGATGACCCCGTTGGCCGTGTGCGAGAGCGCGTAGAGGTACGGGAGCTTCGCCACGTCGTCGCCCATCAGCGCGATGTCGGCGGTCTCCAGGGCCGTGTCCGTCCCCGCGGCGCCCATCGCGACGCCGACGTCGGCCGTCGCCAGCGCGGGGGCGTCGTTGATCCCGTCGCCCACCATCGCGACCTCGCCGTACTCGGCCCGCAGCGACTCCACCGCCGCGACCTTCTCCTCCGGCAGGAGCTCGGCGCGGTACTCGTCGACGCCGACCGACTCGGCTATCGCCCGCGCCGTCCCCTCGTTGTCGCCGGTCAGCATCACGACGCGCTCCACGCCGAGCTCGCGGAGGCGCTCGACGGCCCGCTTCGAGTCGGGGCGAACCTCGTCCGCGACGGCGATCGCCCCGGTCAGCTCCGTCGCCGTCCCGACGAGCACGACGGTCTTCCCCTCGCTCTCTAACGCGGCGAGCGACCCCTCGGCGAACGCGCCGTCGCCGGCTCCTCCGGGCCCGCCGTCGTCGCCCTCGGTCACGACCCCGCCGTCCGCGACCCCGCCGTCGGTCTTTGCACGGGCCCGCGAGAGGTCGAAGCCGAGCCCCTCGAACAGCGCCGGCTTCCCGGCGTAGTACGTCTCGCCGTCGATATCCGCGCGGACGCCCTTCCCGGTCAGGCTCTCGAACCCGGCCGGCTCCGCGAGGGCTCCCACGCCCGCGCGCTCGGCGCGGCCGAGGATCGCGGCGGCGATCGGGTGTTCGCTCCGGCGCTCCAGCGCGGCGGCCCGACGGAGCAGCGTCTCCTCGTCGGCGCCGCCGAGCGGGACGAGATCGGTGACGGCGAGTTCGCCCCGGGTGAGCGTCCCGGTCTTGTCGAGCGCGACGGCGTCGACTTGGCCCATCGCCTCCAGGTGGTTGCCGCCCTTGATCAGGACGCCGTTCTTCGCCGCGCTGGTGATCCCGGAGACGACCGAGACCGGCGTCGAGATGACGAACGCGCAGGGGCAGGCGATCACGAGCAGCGTGAGCCCGCGGACGAACCACGTCCCCCAGTCCGCGGCGAAGACGAACGGGTAGCCGGCGAGGTCGACGGTCACCGGCTCGCCGATCACCAGTGGCGGCACCGCGGCCGTCAGAATCGCTAAGACGACTACGACCGGCGTGTAGTAGCCCGCGAAGCGGTCGACGAACCGCTCCGTCTCCGTCTTCTCCGCCTGCGCGCCCTGCACCAGTTCGATGATCCGCGAGAGGGTGGAGTCGCCCGCGGTCGAGGTCACCTCGATCTCCAGGTACCCCTCCTCGTTGATCGCGCCCGCGAACGCCTCGTCGCCCGGGGCCTTGTCGACGGGGACGCTCTCGCCGGTGATCGGGGACTCGTCGACCGCGCTCTCCCCCTCGATCACCGTCCCGTCGAGCGGGACCTTCTCGCCCGGGCGGACGATCACGGTCTCGCCGACCGCGACGTCGTCGGTCGGGACGGTCGTCTCGCCGCCCTCTCGCCTGACGGTGGCCTCGTCCGGGGACAGCTCCATTAGCTCGCGCAGGGAGTCGCGGGCGCGGTCCATCGCGTAGTCCTCCAGCAGCTCGGCGACGCTGAAGAGGACCGCGAGCGTGGCGGCCTCGACGAAGTAACCGATCCCGGTCGCGGCGACGATGGCCGTCCCCATCAGCAGGTCGATGTCGAGGCTCCGGTTCAGCGCGGAGTAGTAGCCGCCGCGGACGACGGGGATCCCGCTGGCCGCGACGGCGCCGACGAACAGGACGTCCGCGAGCGCGAGCGGGACGCCGAGCACGCTCGCCACCGCGGGGTTCCGCCCCGTCAGGACGAACTCGAACAGGAGCCCGGCGACCACGAGGACCGCGCCCAGCCACGTCTTCTTCGCGCGCGGCGTCGTCCAGACCGCCGACGGGGGCGCGACGGCGACGTCGCCGGACGCCCCGTCGGCGGTCCCACCGCGGTCGCCGTCGGCGCTCCCCTCGCCGCCCGATCGGCCGCCGGTGACCTCGTAACCGGCTCCTTCGATCGCCGCGACGACGTCGCCCTCGTCGGCGCGGTCGGGGTCGTACGTGACCGTCGCGGTCCCGGCGGTGGGGTTGAGCGCGACGTCGGTCACGCCGTCGACGCGCCCCAGTGCGCTGTCGACCTTCCCGGCGCACGACGGGCAGTCCATCTCGGGGACCGCGAGGCCGGCGGTCAGCTCGCGTCGTCCGCCGTCCGCGCCGGTATCGGCGGCCTCGTCCCCGCGTGCGTCTCCGCGTCCGTCCGGCTCGTCACTCATTACGTCGAGAGAGGGCCCTCGTATCGATAAGCCTTGGTTGGAAATTTCCAACTGACGCCGATCGTCGACGGCGGCTCGGTCAGTCGAACGACGCGGGCGCGGCGTCGCCCGTGACCGATCGGGCGACGTGCGCCTTCGCCAGCCGCTCTTCGGCCCGGCGGAGCCGGTAGGTGAGCGTCGAGCGCGGCACGTCGAGGTGGGCCGCGAGCTCCCCGGCGTCGACCGCCCGCGGCGACTCGTAGTAGCCGTGCTCGACCGCGGCCCTGAGCGCGGCCTCCTGCTCCGGGGAGAGCCCGACGCCGTCCGCGTCGCCCCGCGTCTCGTCGCCCGCCGAGGTGTGCGCCGTCCTGAGTAGCTCCGTGCGGGCGGCGTCGCCGACGGCGGTCCGGAGGGCGTCGAAGAAGGCCCCCACGTCGCCCTCGCCGGAGTGGATGAGCCGCCAGGTGTAGTGGCGCCCCTCGTGGCGGGTCTCGAACAGCACGCCGTCGCCGAGGTGGTCGCGGGCGATGTGCGGGACGGACGCGCAGACGGGCGTGGGCTCCCAGTCGGTGTACAGCACGAGCGTGTCGTCGGTCCGGTCGAGGACCCGGGTGGTCTGGGTCGCGCCGCAGTCCTCCGTCGCGAGGCAGTCGGCGTAGTAGTCGCCGTCGGTGAAGGCGGCCTCGACGGCCGCGAGCGCGTCCGGCGCGCCCGTGGCGTGGTCGACCCGCCAGAGGTGGTCGTCGGTGGCGTGCAGCGACAGCGACCGCACCCGCGCCCCGGGGTGGGCGGCGAGCGCGTCGGCCACCCTGTTGCGCCCCGGCTCGTACTCGAGGGCGAAGACGAGTTCGCGCATGGGGGCCCGTAGGTGACTGTCGGACATAACAGGTGGCCTCGGCCCCAGCGCTCCGCCTCCGCGACGCGTCTGCGCTCGATTTCGAGCTTCGCGGCCGAATCCAGCGATCGCGGGTGAATCTGTGCGCGCCGCGCTCGCGGAGTCGACCGCAAATCGCGGTTTGCTATATCTTCATGCGGTTTATTCTTCTGGTGTCCGAACGTGTTCGGGCGGGTTTCGCCCCCGTGAGAACGCGCGAAACCGAGTTCGGGGGGTCGTTCGTACGCCGAGTATGGTCGAGAAGACGGACCGAACCGCCGGAGCGGGGGGCCCACGCTCGGCGGACGGCCGGCGCTTCGAGGTGTTCGTCCGGGAGGAAGAGGCGGATCCGCTCCGTCACGTCGGCACCGTCGCGGCGCCGACGCCGGATGTCGCTCACGAGGAGGCGAGCAAGCTCTTCGCCTGGTACGCCCGCGACGTGTGGGTCTGCCCCGCCGAGGAGACGCACCGCTACTCCGCCGAGTCGCTGGCGGCGGACGAGCGGTCCGGCGACGAGTCGGCCTCACGTGACGACGCGAGCGACGAACCGCGCGTGTACGAGGAGACCGAGGGGACGCCCACCGTCGCCTGCGGCAGCGCACCGGTCGAGAACGACTCGGACCCCGCACGCGAGGACGAGACGGCCCCGGAGGGAGACCGATGATCTCCGTCAGCAAGCTCCTCTGCGGGCTCGACGCCGAGAGCGACGGGCTCCGGTACGACGCCGCGGGGGACTCGAAGAAGCCGCAGATAACCGATGACAAGCAGCGCCGCCCGGTCGTCGTCTGGAACACGACGAAGCGGTGTAACCTCTACTGCGAACACTGCTACGCCGCGGCCGATCGGGAGGGGGCGCCGAACGAGCTGTCGACGGCGGAGGGGAAGGCGCTCATCGACGACCTCGCCGAGTTCGGCGTCCCGGTGCTCCTCTTCTCCGGCGGCGAACCGCTCGTCCGCGAGGACCTCCCGGAGCTCGTCTCGTACGCCGACGACGCCGGGATCCGTCCGGTCCTCTCGACGAACGGGACCCTCCTGACCCGTGAGAACGCCCGAGAGCTGAAGGCGGCGGGACTCAAGTACGCCGGCGTCTCCGTCGACGGGCTCCCCGAGCGCAACGACCGGATCCGGGGAGAGGAGGGGGCGTTCGACGCCGCCGTCCGCGGGATCGAGGCCTGTCTCGACGTCGGGCTCAAGACCGGGCTTCGCTACACGATCACCGAGCACAACGTCGACGACCTCGCGGGCGTCGTCGACCTCCTCGTCGACGTCGGCGTCGACCGCTTCTGCTTCTACCACCTCGACTACGGCGGGCGGGGCGCCGAGATCGCGGACGTGGACCTGAGCCCGGAGGCGACCCGGAAGGCGGTCACGGACCTCTGTGACCTCACCCGCGAGTACCACGCCGCGGGCGAGGAGATCGAGACGCTGCTCGTCGGCAACTACGCCGACGCCGGTCACCTCGTCGAGTACGCCGACCGGGAGATCGGCACGGACCGCGCCCGGCTCATCCACGAGCACCTGCGGCGCAACGGCGGCGACCCGACCGGCGAGCGCGTCGCCGACGTCGACCCCGTCGGCAACGTCCACCTCACGCAGTTCTGGCAGGGGTACTCCCCCGGCAACGTCCGGGACCGCTCGTTCGGCGCGATCTGGTCGGACGAGTCGAACCCGCTCCTCGCCGGGCTCCGCGACCGCGAGGAACGGCTCACCGGGCGGTGCGCGGACTGCGCGTACAAGGAGGTCTGTCGGGGCGGCTCGCGGCTCCGCGCCCTCTCGGCGCACGGCGACCCGTTCGCGCCCGATCCGAAGTGTTACCTCACGGAGGCGGAGCGCGACGGCGCGGAGGCGTTACGGCGGATCCGCGGCGAATCGGCGGCGGACTGACCCGACGGGACTCGGGAACCCCTCGGTGATCGGCGGTCAGTCGTCGACTCCCTCGAAGGCGTCCGTGACGAGCTTCGCCTGCGCGGACCGGAGCCGCTGCGAGAGCGCCGACTTGCTGATCTCCAGCTCGCCGGCGAGCTCGCCGAGGGAGACGTCGGCGGCGTCGTCGAAGTAGCCGCGGACGACGGCGAGCTCCATCCCCTCGCGCTGCTTCGGGGTGAGCGCGGAGAGGTCGACGGTCGCCTGCTCGGTCGGTTCGGGACCCGCGACCACGGCGAGCCGGAGCAGCCGCACGCGGTCGAGCGTCTCCCTGAGCGTCGCGACCACTTCGCGGACGGCGTCGCGGTCGTCGACGTACGTCGTGACCGACACCGTCCCCTCGTCGACCCGTCGCACGCGGGGGACGTAGCCGAACTCCTGGAAGACGCGACAGAGGCAGTCCTCGCTGATCTGGCCGCGCGCGCGGCGGATCCCCTCCTCGCCCGGCGGTTGCACTTCGACCGTACACTCGTCGCCGACCGCGTTGACGGTGACGTCGGACGCGCGCTCCGACTGCGAGACGATCGGGCAGTCCCACTCGTCGGACGGGTCGACCTCGAGGTCGACGCGGAGCCGTCGGTCGCCGTCGTCACCCGCGACTTCGACCATGCGGTCGATCGGTCGGCCGTCGGCTTAGGCGTTCGGCGCGTCCTCACGGATCAAAAAAGCGGGACCGCGCGGCGGGGGCGGACGGCGAGGGTAGCTCGGAGCCGGGACGGTCCGGTCAGTTCTCGGAGCCGGGGACCGTCCGGTCAGTCCTCCGACTCGGGCGCGGCTTCCTCCGCCGCGGGCTCCCCTGCGCTCTCGTCGGCCGCCTCGCCCTCCTCGGAGCGGGCCGCGACCAGCGCGCCGCTGGCGACGCTGTACATCGGCTCCTCGGCCGAGCGCACGCCGCTGATCGAGAACGGGATGCTCGCGTCCTCGAGGTGGTCGGCGAACAGGTCCTTGAACCCGTTCGGGCTGGAGGTGCCGCCGGTGACGACGACGGGGACGTCGAGCCCCTCCTCGACGTCCTCCTCGTCGACCTCGCGGCTGATGTTCTCGATGACGTAGTCGAGCAGGTTCTCGTAGTAGATGGCGAGCGCGCCCTCGACGCCGCCGACGTCGGTGCGGAAGTCGAGCTCGAAGTCGTCCTCCTTGATGCTCGTCACCTTGTCGACGGGCGTCCCCGTGGCCTGCGACGTCTGCTCGTCGATCCAGTCGCCACCGCGGGCGATGGAGAACTTCATGACGGGCACCGCGTAGTAGGCGAGACAGACGTTGGTCATCCCCGCGCCGAAGCTGATCCCGAGCCCGGTGAAGTTGTTGTCCGCGAGCTCGGAGTAGATGACCGCCATCCCCTCGTTGATCGGCTCGGGGTCGTACCCCATGTCGCCGAGCATCGACTCCAGCGTCTTCTCGTGGTACAGCGTCGTGAGCCCGGAGTCGATCGGGTCGGCCGGGCTGGAGTAGAAGAGGCGCTCGTTCGGCTTCGAGGGCTCGCCGACCACCTGCTCGGTGATGAGCTTGATCATCGGGATCGCGGAGGCCTCGTCGCTGGATAAGATTCCGTGTTGCATCGGGCGACGCGTCTCCTTGTTGAAGATGTTCGCGAAGTTGAGCGCGTCGTCGCCGACGACGTACACCTTGTCGTCCTTGCGGATGTGGAGGACGTCGCTGCGAGAGAGCATCTGCTCTGCCATGTCGCTGTACTCGATCTCGACGAACGAGTTCCGCTGCTGTACGAACACCGTCTCCGCGCCTTCCTGTCGTCCGGAGAGGATGTTCATCGTGCCGACGTCCAGGCCTTTAGCCATACACGTCCGTATCATTGCACACTTCATAAACGTTCGTGGCCGATTCCGAGCCGAGAGAATCGCGGCCGCGCCGCGGGCACCCGCGGTGGCCCGAGCCCGCTACGGCCTCCGGCCGCCGCGACCCCTGACTCGAATCCCGGGTCGTTTATGTGCCGCGCCGCGGTGATGCGAGACGACGTGAACGACACAGCGCGCGGGGTCGCGGAGCTGGCGCGGCCGGCGAACTGCGTCGCCGCCGCGGTCCTCACGGGGACGGGCGCGTTCGTCGCCGGCGCCGCGGGCGCCGTCGTCCCCACGGCCGTCGCCGCGGTCGTCACCGCGTTCGCGGTCGCCGCGGGCAACGCGATCAACGACTACTTCGACCGCGACATCGACGCCGTCAATCGGCCCGACCGCCCGATCCCGCGCGGCGCCGTCTCGGCGCGGGGGGCGCTCGGCGTCGCCGCCGTCTGGTTCCTCGTCGCCGTCGCGTTCGCGGCCCTCCTGCCGCCGCTGGCGATCGCCATCGCCGCGGTCAACCTCGTCGCGCTCGTCACCTACACGACGGTATTTAAGGGGACACCGGGGCTCGGCAACGCCCTCGTCTCCTACCTCGTCGGCTCGACGTTCCTGTTCGGCGGCGCCGCGGTCGGGGAGCCGGCGGCCGTCGCCGTCCTCGCGCTCCTGGCCGGGCTCTCGACGTTCACCCGCGAGGTGATCAAAGACGTCGAGGACGTGGCCGGCGACCGCGAGGAGGGGCTCCGCACGCTCCCGATCGCGGTCGGCGAGGACCGCGCCCTCTGGATCGGCACCGGCGCGCTCCTCGTCGCCGTCGCGGCGAGCCCGGTCCCGTACTTCACGGGCACCTTCGGCGGCGTCTACCTCCTGCTCGTCGCCGTCGCCGACGCGGTCATGCTGTACGCCTGCTACGAGGGGTTCGCCGACCCGACGAGCGCGCAACGGCGGTTCAAGTACGGCACCTTCCTCGCGGCGGCCGCGTTCGTCGTCGGCCGGGTGGCGCTCCTCGTTTAAAAGGCCGGTCGGAGAGCGCCTCGGCTCACGGCGCCGCGGCTCGCCGGACGGGGTCGTTCGAAGAACCGAATCCGTGTATCGCTCGACGGCGGACGGTCAGGTGACGGTCACGCGACGTTGAAGCCCTTGTCGCGGAGGAAGTCCTCCACGCGGCCCGAGTGGTTCCCCTGCAGCTCGATGGCGCCGTCCTCGACGGTGCCGCCGCAGGCGAACTTCGACTTGAGATCCGACGAGAGGGAACTCAGGTCGACGTCTTTCGGGTCGAATCCTTCGATGACCGTTACCTCCTTACCGTACCTGCGCTCGTCGATGCGGATGCTGATCTGCTGGGACTCCTTCGCGACGTCCTCGCAGACGCAGAGTTCCTGGGGCAGTCCGCACGTCGAGCAGACTTCCGACATTACAGCCGAACTTACAGGGTGACCGTATTAAATAGTGTCGGGAGTGCGGCCGCGTCGGATGTCCGTCGCCCGTTCTTTCGGGCCAGCGACCGGATCGAGCACGCGAATGGGGGTCGGCGCCGCTCGGCCGCCTCAGTCGAACAGCCGCCCGAGAACCGGCGTCGCCTCCAACGCGAGCCGCCGAACGGTCCGGCGCGCCTCGTCCGCCTCCGCGCGCGTCACCGTCCCGGCGTACGTCGCCCGCTCGTACGTCTCCCCGACGGCGAGCGCCCGCTCGTCGAGGCCGCGGAGCCGGAGCGCGTCGAGGTAGGCCCGCGGGGTCTCCCCGGCGCGCCGCTCGCGGTAGCGACGGCCGAGCAGGTACTCGAGGTCGGCGAACGCGCGCCGGGCGTCCGTGGCCGGATCGGAACTGACCCACGGAAGGCGGAGGCGCGCGGCGCGGCGCGCGCGCCTGCCGACGCCGAAACGGCGGGCGCCGGTGACGCCGATGACGGCCGCGACCAGCCAGTAGGCGACGGTCTCGCGCGACGGGATCGGGGAGCCGTCCCCGCTCGGCCGCGCCTCGCCGCCGACGGCGCCGCGGGTGAGCCCCTCCTGTCTCGCTCCGACGGCGGTGTCGCCGGGCGCGGCGGCGTCGGCCGCGTCGCCGCCGGTCGCCGCCGTCCCGTTGCTGTCGTTCGGCACGTCGGCCGTCGTCGACGACGGGTCATTGACGCCGGCCTCGGGGACGATCGACGGCGCGCCCCGAGCGGGTTCGGAGGCCGGGACGTCCACGTCCTCGTCGCCCGCGGCGCGCGCGTCGGCGAGGCGCGCGGTCCGGGTCTCCTCGCGCTCGGCCGCGGGCGTCGGGTCGAAGGTGACCCAGCCGTGGCCCGGGAAGTACGCCTTGACCCACGCGTGGGCGTCCTGGCCGCGGACGACGTACCGGTCCTCGCCGATCCGCTCGCCCTCCGAGTAGCCGGTGACGAACTGCGCCGGGATCCCCTGCGATCGCAGCATCGCGGTCATCGTCGTCGCGAAGTAGACGCAGTAGCCGGCGTCCATCTCGAAGAGGAACGCGTCGGCCACGTCGCCGTCGGGCTTCCGGACGGTCAGCGAGTACTCGTACTCCTCGCGCAGGTAGCGCTCGACCGCGACGGCCCGGTCGTACGGAGTCTCCGCGTTCGACGCCGCGATGATCTCCTCGGTGCGCTCTCCGACGCGGTCGGGGGTGCTCTCGGGGAGCTGGGTGTACCGCTCCTCGATCGCGGGGTCGTAGTCGGTGCCCGCGCTCCGGAGCGCGGCGGGGTCGGCGTCGGGCACCCGGCTCTCGACCGTGACCGACTCGCCCGCTCCCAGCGGCTCGGCGAGCCGGAGCGTCCCGTGCTCGTCCACCCGTGCGGTCTGGGCGGCGGGCCCCCGCACGTCGACCGCCTGCCACGGCGCCGGCAGCGACGGCGACTCCGTCTCGGCGGTGATCGTGACGTTCACTTGAGTCGCGTTGCCCGGGGGCCCGTCGAGCGGTCCGTCGAGCGGCGACTGCTCGCCGGACCGCACCCAGCCGTCCCCGGTGTAGGTGTCGTAGGCGCCGGCGTGCCAGTTCGCCGCCACCGGACTCTCGATCGTGTAGCGCACCTCGGGCGAGAGCCGCGTCGGGCCGACGACCTCGACCTCGTCGTCCGCCTCGATCGACGACTCCAGCGTCGGGGTGCCGCGGTCGATCCCCCAGGGCTGGGCCGCGCCGGCCGGCAGCAGGGTGAGCGTCGCGCTCACGAGGACCATCGCCGCCAAGACCGCGGCGAGGGTGTCGCCGTGGTCCCGGATCCCGCCCGGCATCGACAGCGTCGAGAGGCCGGCGGCGAGCGCGACGCCGACGACGCCGACGAGCGTGGTCGTCCCGCCCGCGTCGCCGGTGAGCACGAGGAAGGCCAGCGTGCCGCCCGCGGCGCCGGCGGCCGCGACGTGTCGCCCGCGGCCGACGAGGTAGCCGACGAGGAACGTCGGCACCGGCGCGACCGCGAGGACCCAGACGTCGGCGAGCGCGAGGCGGAGGATGGAGAGCCCGGTCAACAGCGAGACCACGTCGATCGCGACGCGCCGGACCGAGAACAGCGCGCGTTGACTCTCGGGGATCGCGAAGTAGTACCCCGCCAGCGTCGCGGCGAACAGGACGACCGTCAGGCGGAGCGCCGCGCGCTCGCCGACGTACCGCGCGAGGAGGAAGCCCGCGGCGCCGGCGACCGCGACCGCGACCGCGGCCCGCGTCGACCCGCCGACGACGTCGGTCGCGGCGAGGAACACCGAGAGGTACGCGGCGGTGACGACCGCGACGCCGAGGACAGGCGGGTCGACGACCGCCCGCAGCCGCCCGCGGAGGTCGCCGTCGCCGGGGCTCTCCCCGTCGTCCGACCCGCTCCCGCCGCCGAGCGGGCGGCCCCTCATCGGCCGATCACCTCGCTCCGGTCCGCGGACGGCGCCCCGCCGGGCGCGGTCTCTCCGGCCCCGCCGTCGTCGGCGACCGCAGCGCCGGAGCCGTCGTCCGGGGGACCGGTCGCCGCCTCGTCGACGCTCGTCTCGCCGTCGCCCGCCCCGCGGACCGTCGCCCCGGCCACTTCGTCGAACGCGACCGCCCGGTCGCCGACGCGGTACCGGGCGCCGCGCTCGTCGGCGACGACGCGCACGTCAGCCTCGTCGTCGCCGACCGTGCCGGGACGCGTCCGCGCGGCCAGTTCGAGCACCGCCCGTCGCCCCCGCGCGCCCGGGTCCGCCGAGACCTCGCCGTTGGGGAGCGTCAGGTCCACCGGCACGCCGTCGTCAAGCAGCGCGAGCGCGAGGCTGGCGGCCGCGCTCGCGAGGTCGTCGGCGGGATTTCGGTCGCTCCCGCGTTCGGTTTCCCTCGCCGTCCCCGCGCCTTCGCCTCCGGCCTCGCCGGCGATCGCCACGCGGCCGCGCTCGGTCTCCGCGGCGAACGCCTTCACCACGATCTCGCCGTGCTTCGCGGTCGCGGGCCAGTGGACGTCGCGGAGGGGGTCGCCCCGCGCGTACTCGCGCAGGCGGTCGAACTCCTCTCGCCGCCGGCTCGCTCCGACGGCGTCGTCGGCGTACAGTGCCCGGCGGAACCACGTCGGGATCTCGCGGCACGCCGGGTACGCGAGGGTCGCGTCGAACGACTCGATCACCGCCTGCCGCTCGAAGAGCCCGAAGACGTCGCTCGCGGTCACCGTGACGGGGCCGAACTCCCGCTCGCCTCGGCGCAGGTAGCGGACGCGGTACGTCGCCGGCGCGTCGCCGACGGAGGTGCGGACCGGCTCCGTCGGCCCCTCCAGCCCGTCGTCGAGCGCGTCGGCGACGTCGGCGACGTACGTCGGCGACAGCTCGCCCGCCCCCCGGGAGTGGAACGAGAGCCGCACCTCGCCGGTCTCGCCGACGAACCCTTCCGGCGGGAGGCTCCGCCTGGCCGCCGGCTCCTCGATCCGGGCGAGCTGGACGTACCCGGCCGCGAGCGCGACGGCGCTCGGCAGGACGACCGCCTCGATCGACCGCCCGCTCGCGGCCAGCGCCATGCCGACGCCGACGACGCAGACCGCGACGACGACGCGGCCCCGTCGGGTGAGGGTCGGCGACGGCACGAGAGATCACTCCACGCTCGTCCGGTTCAGCGCGTCTTCGACCACCTGTTCCCCGTCGGTCCCGGAGTCGGAGCGGACGCGGTGCGCGAACACGGTCGGCGCCTCGGTCTGGACGTCGTCGGGAATCACGTACCCGCGGCCGTCGAGCGCGGCCCGCGCCTGCGCGGTCCGGAGCAGCGCGAGGCTCCCCCGCGGACTGACCCCGAGCCGGGCGTTCTGCCGCGTGTACGTCGCCAGCCGCGCGACGTACTCGCGGACGGGTTCTGTCGCGTCGACGTCGGCGACGGCGACCCGGGCGCGCCGGACCTCCTCGATCGACGCGACCGGCTCCACGGCGTCGACGGGGTGGTCGCCCGCCATCCGGCCGATGATCTCGGCCTCCTCCTCGGTGCTCGGGTAGCCGAGCCGGATCTTCTTCGTGAACCGGTCGACCTCCGCCACCGGGAGCTCGTACGTCTGCCCGGGCTCGACGTCGTTCTGGGTGGCGATCACGCAGAACGGGTCCGGGAGGGCCCGCGTCTCCCCGTCGGTCGTCACCTGTCCCTCCTCCATCGCCTCCAGCAGGGCCGACTGCGTCTTCGGCGGCGCCCGGTTGATCTCGTCGCCGAGGACGACGTTGGCGAACACGGGTCCGGGCTGGAACTCGAACTCGTCCGTGCGCTGGTTGAACACGTTGACGCCGGTGACGTCGGCGGGGAGGAGGTCCGGGGTGAACTGGACGCGCTTGAACGAGCCGTCGATCGAGCGCGACACCGCCTTCGCGAGCGTCGTCTTCCCGACGCCAGGCACGTCCTCCACGAGGAGGTGCCCGCGGGCGAGGACCGTGACCACGACGTGCTCGATCGCCGCCCGCTTCCCGACGATCACCGCCTCGACGTTGTCGACGACGCGCTCCGCGAGCGCGGCGACCTCGTCGAGCGCCATCGGGGGACGCTCAGGCTCTCCCGTTCCGTCGGCGTCGACGCCTGCCGGACCGGTCTCCGCGGCGTCAGTCATGTCGGGGTCCCTTCCGCGGCGCCCCGACCGAGTCGTCCGATATCATCCGTCGGTACGCCGGTCTCGCTATCGCCTCCCGTGCCAAGGCTACCCACGACCATCGATATGGCCCCGCTTAGGATAGCAACGGCATATGCGTTCCGCCGGGCGGCACCGGCCGTACACGTCCGGTCCCGGTCGGTCCGGCGCCCGTTCGGACCGCGTCTCTCGGACGACGACTCCCGGACTGCGGCTGTCCGAACTGCGACTGGCCGAACTACGACACTCGGACGTTCCGCCCGGCCGCCTCGCCGAACGACTCCGCGCCCGTCACGGGGTCGCGCTCGTAGACGACCTCGCCGCGGACGAGCGTCAGCTCCGGGAAGACGCCCTGCAACCCCTCGAACGGCGTCCAGCCGCAGGCGCTGTGAAGCGCTCCCGCCTCGATCTCGCGCGGGTTCGTCAGGTCGACGAGGACGAGGTCGGCGTCGGCGCCCTCGGCGACTCGCCCCTTGGCCTCGACCCCGAAGATCGACGCTGGGTTGGCGGCGACGACGTCGCGGACGCGTTCCAGCGTCAGCTCCCCCCTGCGCACGGACTCCAAGAGGAGCGGGTACAGCGTCTCCACGCCCGGGACGCCGCTCGCCGCCTCCGCGAGGCCCTGCCGCTTCTCCGCGACGGTGTGGGGCGCGTGGTCGGTGGCGACGACGTCGACGTCGCCGTCGCGGAGGCGCTCGAACACCCCGGCCCGACGCTCCTCGGAGCGGAGCGGCGGGTTCATGCGGCCGAACGTGCCGAGTCGGCCGGCGTTCTCGCGCGAGAGGAACAGGTGGTGCGGGGTGACCTCGCAGGTGGGCGGAGCGGCGCCCGCCGTCGCGTCCGCGTCGTCGCCCGTCTCGGACTCCCGGGCCGCGACGACCGCGTCGATCCCCTCCGGCGTCGACGTGTGGGCGATGTGGACCTGCGCGTCGCTCTCGGCGGCCGCGCCGAGGGCGCGCTCGACCGCGGCGACCTCCGCCTCGGCGGTCCGGTAGGCGGACCACGCGTCGGCGTCGGCCGCGGTGCCGACGCCGCCGAGGTCGCCGGCGAGCGCGCCGTCGTCGAACAGCGTCTCGTCCTCCGCGTGGACCGTGACAGGGACGTCGCGGGCGGCCGCCTCGGCGAGCGCCTCCTCGAACAGGTCGACGGCGATCCCCATGTCGCCGGTCGAGTCCGCGAGGAACACCTCGCCGAGCGCGAACAGGGGCCGTTCGAAGAGGCTCTCCGGGTCCCAGTCGGCGGTGACGCCGCCGTTGATCCCGTAGTCGACGAGCGAGTCGGCGGCGAGGTCGGCCTTCCCGTCGAAGGCGTCGCCGTCGACGGTCGGCGGCGAGGTGTTCGGCTGGTCGACGACGGTGGTCACGCCGCCCGCGGCCGCGCTCCGCGAGCCGGAGGCCCACGTCTCCTTGTGGCTCCCGCCCGGCTCGCGGAAGTGGACGTGGGCGTCGACGGCGCCGGGCAGGAGGTGTCGCCCGCGCGCGTCGACGACGCGCTCGCCGGGGTCCGGGTCGAGCCCCGCGTTCGTCGGCTCGACCGCGTCGACGGTTCCGTCTCGAACACGGACGTCGCGGACCCGCCCGTCGGCGAGCTCCGCACCGGAGATGAGCATGGGTACGCGCTCGCGGCCCGACGCTTAAACCGTGGTGATCCGCGCCACCACAAAGCGTTTGACACGTCCGCCGAGAGTCCGCTCATGGCCCTCGGTCCCCTCGGCGTCGCCGGCGTCCCCGCGGTCGTCGACACGCTGATCGCCTGGCTCTCACTGATCGCGCTGTTCGCCCTCCCCGGACTCGTCGCCGCCGTCTGCTGGACCCCCTTCCTGCTCTCGGCGCGGTTCCGGGCGCTGTTCCGCACGCTCCCGCCGGCGGGGCGGCCGGTCCCCTCGTACGTCGGCGTCGCGCTCGCGCTCTCGGTCCCGTACCTCGCCGGCGTCGTCCTCACCGTCGCGCTCGTCGGCGAGGCCGGTCCCGGCTGGAGCGAGGGGTTCCTCGACACCGCGCTGTTCGGCGGGATCGTCGTCGGCTTCGTCGCCCCGGCGGTCGCCGCGGCCGGGCTCCCGCGGCTCGGCGTGGACTGGGACCCGACCGGGTACGGCCCCTCCACGTGGGCGCTCCTCGTCGCCGCCGGGCTGTGGTACGCGGTCGTCGCCGCGGTGCCGCTGGTCGCGCTCGCGGTCGGCATGGCGCTGCCGGGCGGGTACTGACGGCGCGTCCGTCGAAACCGTAAGATTTTGATGAGCCGTGGGACAGTATTTCGACATGTTCCCCGCACCCTTCCGACTGTTCTTCGTCGCCGTCCCCCTCCTCGTCGCCGTCGGCGCGCTGGCGATGGCCGCGTTTCCCCGCCGGATGACGAGCTGGCAGGCCCACGGTCCCGACGGGACGACGCGGATCGAGCCGAGCGAGACGCGGATTTTGCTGATGCGGATCATGGGCGTCGTCGTCGCCGGACTCGCGCTCCTCATGGTGGTCGCGAACTTCGCGTTCATCCCCTGAGACGCCGACCGCCGCCGTTCGCCCCCGCGAGCTCCGCCCTCGGGGACCCTCCGTCGAGACCGCTCCCGCGATCCGTGCCAACCGATGCCGACGCTCCGATACGGTTTTGGGTCGTCCCGCGGAATCCCCGACAAATGCTGTCTCGACAGTTCGTCCGGGAAAACCCAGAGGTCGTCCGCGAGGCGCTAGCCAACAAGGGCGTCGACGTGGACCTCGACCGGATACTCGACGTCGACGAGGAGTGGCGGGAGCTGAAACAGCGCGGGGACGACCTGCGCCACGAGCGCAACGAGGTCTCCTCGACGATCGGCGAGCTCAAACAGCGCGGCGAGGAGGAGGCGGCCCAAGAGGCGATAGAGCGCTCCCAGGAGCTGAAGGCCGAACTCCAGGACGTCGAGGAGCGCGCCGAAGAGCTGGAGACGGAACTGGAGGCGTCACTGCTCGAACTCCCGCAGGTCCCGCAGGACTCCGTCCCCGTCGGCGCCGACGAGTCTGAGAACGTCGAGCGCCGCCGCGAGGGGTTCGACGACCTCCGGGAGCTCCCCGACGACGTGGAACCTCACTACGACCTCGGCGAGGAGCTGGAGATCCTCGACTTCGAGCGCGGCGCGAAGGTCGCCGGCGCCGGCTTCTACGTCGCGAAGGGCGACGGCGCCCGGCTGGAGCACGCGCTGATCCAGTTCATGCTGGACGTCCACCGCGAGCAGGGGTACGAGGACGTGTTCCCGCCGATTCCCGTCAATTCGGCGTCGATGCGCGGCACCGGACAGCTCCCGAAGTTCACCGAGGACGCCTACCGGGTCGAGGGGTCGAACGAGGAGGCGTACGACGACGACGACCTCTGGCTGCTCCCGACGGCGGAGGTGCCCGTCACGAACCTCCACCGCGACGAGATCCTGCTCGGTGAGGACCTCCCGCTGAAGTACCAGGCGTACACGCCGAACTTCCGGCAGGAGGCGGGCGAGCACGGCACCGAGACGCGCGGGATCGTCCGCGTCCACCAGTTCAACAAGGTGGAGATGGTGAACTTCGTCCGGCCCGAGGAGAGCGACGAGCGCTTCGACGGCCTCGTCGACGAGGCCGAGGAGGTGCTGCGCCGCCTCGAACTCCCCTACCGCATCTTGGAGATGTGCACCGGCGACCTCGGGTTCACGCAGGCGAAGAAGTACGACATCGAGGTGTGGGCGCCCGCCGACGACATGGACGAGGGCCCCGCCGAGGGCGGCCGCTGGCTGGAGGTCTCCTCGGTCTCCAACTTCGAGGACTTCCAGGCGCGCCGCGCCGGGATCCGCTACCGCGAGGAGCACCACGAGTCGGCGGAGCACCTCCACACGTTGAACGGCTCCGGGCTCGCGGTCCCGCGGATCGTCGTCGCCATCCTGGAGTACTACCAGAACGACGACGGCACCGTCACCGTCCCCGAGGCGCTCCGCCCGTACATGGGCGGCACCGAGGTCATCGAAGGTCACGACGCGGTCGGCGAGTCGAAGCTGGGCGGGGAGTAGGCGGCGCGTCGCGTCTCGGTCGCCGCGGAAGGGGCGCCGGGGCGGACTCAGCCTCGCTGTGGGGGGACGCCGAGCTCCCCGTTCCACGCGTAGTAGCCGACCGTGACGGCCGCCATCACGAACCCGGTCGCCACGCCGAGCGGAACGCTCCCCCCGGCGACGTACGAGACGACGGCGAAGACCGCGCAGAACGCCGCGACGTACACGGTCGACTGCCGGAGGGCCAGCGACCGGTCGAACGACTCGGGCAGTTGCATGGGCGGACGCTCGGCGCATCCGAGTATAGCTCTTTCCTCTCCGGACGGCGCGCGGACGACGGTTCCGACGCGGTTCGCACGACCGACCGAGCGACCCCGGTCGCCGGGCGGCTACTGGTTCTCTAAGGCGTCGAGGATGCACGCGGCGGCGACGACCGCCTCCTTCGGCACGTCGCTCGCGTCGTCGATGGTGACCGTGTAGGCGTCCCGCAGCGAGAACTTCCCTTCGATGTCGCCGACGTGGCCGCCGTCGGCGTCGAATATCTCGTACTTGTTCGGGACGAGGTTCGCGACCGAGATCAGATGCCGGAGCGCCGCCATCGGCTTGCTCTTCGACTTGATGGTCGCCAGCGCCTCCCCCGTCTCGGGGTCGCGGATCGTCCAGTTCTCGACGAACAGCGAGTAGTCCTCGTCGAGGACGACGACCTCCTCGCCGGTGCCGGAGTCGACGATCGCGTAGCTGCCGCCGATGTCGATGACGCCGCCCGCCTTCACCGAGAAGGCGTCGTCGCCGTCGCCGGTGACGAACGGGAACTCCTCTTTCAGCTTGAACATCTTCTGTTTCCCGCGTAAGACGACGTTTCCGGCCCCGTCGCGAACGGTGTACTTGTTCCGGATCGCCGACTGCTTCACCTCGTAGCGGTCGTCGCTGAGGTCGACGGTGGAGATGTCGTAGGCGTCCGAGTCGGAGGGGAACACGGAGTACTCGGTCATGGGCGGCAAGAGAGTCAGGCGTCGGAAAACGGTTCCGCTCGGTTCGCTCGGACGGAGCCGGTCGCCTGCGCCGTCCCGGCCGACCTGGCCCCATCCAGCCATGCGATCCGAACGCTCATCTAATACGGTTAAGAAGTCTTTTGAAGGACAAACACAACGACCTTCTCGTTTTTCCACACAAAATTATTACCGGATCGAATCTGTATGGCCAAATATGGAGCACCCGAACGTTCTCGTGTTCGTCGAATTCCCCGACCCCGACGTCCCGACGACGGGCTTCCTCAAGGGCTTCAAATATCCGGACGCCGAGGTGGTCGGCTTCTACCACCTCGACGACGGGGAATCGCCCGAGGATGCGCGGGCCGAACGCGGGGACGAATTCACGTCGGAGCTCGAAGAGATAGCCGAGCGGTTCGAGCGGGAGGGCGTCCGCGCCGACCACGACCTCGTGTTCGGTCACGACCGAGTGGCGGCGCGACAACAGATCGTCGAGCGAGACGCCGTCGACGCGATCCTCCTCCCTGGAGCGGCGAACACGCTCGGGAAAGTGCTGATAGCGGCCCGCAGTCTGCCGAACGCGGAGCGGAAGGCCACGCTGCTCGACATCGTCGCGGAGGACGAACTGCTGTCGGTCGATCTCGTCCACATCGCCGACCCCGACGACCCGGATGGCGAATCGGAGGGCCAGCGGATCCTGAAGCAAACGGCGTCGGCGCTCGCCGACGCCGGCGTTCCGGAGATGCGGATCAACCGGACCGTCCGGACGGGAACCGACGTGGCCTTCGAACTGAGTCAGGCGGCTCGGGGGTACGACCTCATCGTCTTGGGCGAAACGGAGCGCGACCTCGGCGACCGGATCTTCGGCCCCATCGGCGAGTACATCGTCGACGAGCGTGACGTCCCGGTGTTAATCCTCCGGTGATCGGCGTCGGCTTTCGGGCCGGTCGGCGGTCCCGGCTCGGTGCGTGGGTCCGGTCGAGGAGGACCCGGACGGACGCCAGAGATCGACGCGACACCGGTTCCCGGGGGGCGCTCAGGGAGTCAGACGGACGATCGAGAGCCACTCCACTTCGGCGGCGGCCGCGGCCTCGCTCGCGTCGCCGGCCGCCACCCGGTCCTCGTTGCCCGCCGCCGTCAGCGCGAACACCATCTCCTTGCGGACGCCGCCCGCGAGCCGCACGTCGAGCGAGAGCTCGCGGGGCGAGAACCGGTGGTCGGCGTCGACGACCCGCACGAGGTGCTCGGAGTGCGGCAGGTCCTCGACCGTCCCCACGTCGAGGTACGTCCGGAAGTCGGCGCCGAACTTGAAGCCGGTCTTCGGGACGGCGTCGGCCGCGCGGAGGCGCCTGTACACGGCGAGCCGGCGGTCGAACCGCTCGCCCTCGACGTCGCGGCCGCGGGCGACGACCGCGGCCGCGGGGCCGTCCGGCGCCGTCCCGTCCGCGGTGCCGCCGCCGGAGCTCGCTCCCGCCGCCCCCACCGACGCCGACAGCGACAGGACGCCGTCGGCGGCGAGCGACGCGGCCTCGACCAGGGAGAGCTGGAGCGCCCCCTCGACCGCCGCCGCGCGGCCGGTGAGCGGCTGGCCGTAGAAGCCGCGCTCGTAGAGGGGATCGGGGGCGTCCCAGACGACGACGCGGTCCGAGAGGAGGACCCCGTCGAGGCGCTCCGGGGGCTCGTAGTCGGTCGCGCCCTCGATCCGGCCCGCGGTCGCCGCGAAGTAGGTGATGTCGGACTCCTCGTCGACGACCGCGAGGGTGCGGCCGGCGAGCCCGGCGGCGGGCAGGGACTCGCGCTCGCCGACGACCTGCACCGGGTACTCCACGTTCCCCGTGTCGGGCGTCGAGCCGCGCTCGTAGGCGACGAAGTCGACCGCGTCGGGCACGGCCGCGGTCCCGCCGGGCCAGGGGTCCCGGGCGGGCGAGAGGTAGAAGCCGCGGTCGCGGAGGTCCGAGTAGACGAGGTAGCGCACCGCGAACCGGTCGGCGGCGGCCGCGCTCTCGACGAAGAACCGCTCGAATCCGACCGGGTCGGCGTCGGGGGCGAGGGCGACGCCGGAGAGGTCGCCGCGGAAGAGGAGGTGGGCCGCCTCGACGCGCGAGAGCGCGATCTCGTTCCCGTCGAGCGGCCGGCCGTACCCCCGGGAGTCGTAGAACCGCTGGCGGGCGTCGCCGGCGACCCGGACCGCGTCGCCGCGCAGGTGCCCTGTCGGTTGCATACCCGAAGGCGGGCCCGGACGAGGTAAGGGGGTTGCGGTCGGCGGACGGGTCGACGGCGGGGCGATCCGGTCGGCGACGGCGCTCGTCGCCACCGCCCGGACAAGGGTAAAGGGCGATCGGCGAGTACGGGACCCATGAACGACACCGCAGGCCTCCGGCTCACGGTGCGTGCCGCCGAGAAGCGGGACGCGGGCCGGGGGATAGCCAGGCTCCCCGAACCCGCCCGGAAGCGGCTCGGCCTCCTCAGCGGCGACACCGTCGAGATCCGCGGCGACCGCGTCGCGGTCGCGAAGGTGTGGCCCGGCGGCCCCGACGCGACGGACGGCTCAGTCCTCATCGACGCCGACACCCGCGCGAACGCCGGCGTGAAGGTCGGCGACGCCGTCACCGTCGCGCCAGTCACCGTCGAGGACGCCGACCGCGTCGCCCTCGCCGCGCCCGCGCGGCTCGCCGACGTCGACGTGAGCCGCGAGGTGGTCGAGCGCGCGCTCTCCCGCGACCTCCGCGACCGCCCCGTCACCGAGGGCGAGGCGGTCCACGTCGAGCGGCTCGGCGGGCTCCGGTTCGTCGTCGCCGAGACGAGCCCGGCCGGCACGGTGCGCGTGACGAACCGGACCGACGTCTCG
>NZ_NHPG01000001.1:0-28447 GCF_002252965.1 Halorubrum sp. Ea1 | reverse complement strand
GTTCTCAGCGCTGAGAACCGCCGCCGACGTCGGTTCGACCGCCGCTGACGCCCGCGACTCGACGGGCGACGACGCCCGCGGTCGGCGCTCTCAGACCCAGTGGCCGAGAAGGTACGTCGCGCCGACGAGAACCGTCCCGCCGAACGTCTCGCGCGTCCCGATCCCGAACGGGAGGAGCGTCGCCGGGCCCTCGTCGGACCCCTCGTCGGGCGCGCCGCCGGCGCCGTCGGTCCCGTCGGCGGTTCCCCCTCCCGACCCCTCGCCGGTCGAGTCGTTCCGCGACGGGTCGCTACCGTCGCCGTCGTCGCCGTCGTCGCTGTCGTCGCCGGCGGCGTCCCCGGATCCGTCTTCACCGACGCTCTCTCTCGTTCCGTCGCCCGACCCACGGTCGTCGTCGACGCGCGTCACGGCCGGGTCGGCCTCCACGGTCAGCGTCCCGTTCACCACGTCCCCGTCAATCGCCAGCGAGTACGGGTACTCGCCCGGTTCCAGGTCGGCGTCGAGCCCGCCGAACGTCTCGTTCGTCTCGGCCTGCGGCGCGACCGTGACGTATCGCTCCCCGACGATCTCACCGTCGTCGACGTCGATCCTCAGGCGTTCCCTATTCCGTAGTTGCCCGACGTTTTCGACCTCTGTGGTAAGGTTTGCCAGCGACTCGCCGCGGGTCACCGTGAGGTTCGTTGTTGCGTTCGCCAACCGTAGCCGATCGGGGTTTGAGGCGTTTTTGACGATGAGGATCGGCCGAGTGTCCTGTAGCATCTGCCCTTGGTAGAGTCGGTAGCTCGCTTTTGTTCCAGGGGTTGCGTTAGAAAGTTCGCTGTCTACTGAAAAGTTACTGTTATTGTAGGTTAACTCAGACTCGGTCCGAAATTGCGTCTCATTTTTGTCTTGGACGATTATTGCGGATAGCTCTGGGGTAGGGAGGATCGAGGTTGTTCCGGTTATCGTTCCGTTGTCAGCCTCAACGAGGAGGGTGCGGTCGTCGTCGACGTGGTCGTATTTAACATATCGCTCTTGGATGCTGAACGACGCTTCAACACTGACCTGTCCGTTGATGTTCTCATAGTATGGGTACTGCTCTGATACTTCGTCCGTTGTTGCCGACACCGGTTTAAACGCTGCCGGTGGCTGGCCCCCACTATCGTGGAAGGCGTACCGATCGCCTTCAGTCCCTTCCAGTGAAAACTCCACTGAGAACTCATCGCCTGGGTCGGGAACATCGGTGAACGGGCCGCTATCACTCGTATCTATTGCTAAGTAAAACCGACTCGGCGGTTGACTGCTCCCCTCGCTCTCAATGTGTTGTCTCTCTGCAAAAAAGAGCGTGATATCCTCTGCATCGGCAGCTGCGAGATCGAGTTCTGAGCGGTGCTCATTCCCGCTGAGGTTCGTCTGGTGGACCCTCAGGGAGACACCTTCCTCAGCCTTAAGTAGATCAGCGAGAATACTGTGGTCAACCGAGGTTCCGGCTTCGATCGACTCGTTTGTCTTCTGTTTAGCGAAGTACGACAGGGCTCCCCATATCCCGGTTGATTCGAATCCGAGTACGATTCGATCGCCTTTCGTCACTGTTGTGCGGTTGAGTCCGTTTTTTCTGAGGACGCTGACCGATTCTCCCTCTTCATCGTTGTTAATCATGTCCGCATTTGGGGTGGTGAACACCTCGATTTCGTCGTGTAACTCTGGCTGTTGCAACACAAGATCAGACTCTGCAGCTACCTCAACTGGGTCTACCGCACCAGAATCCCGGATAATAAACGTGCCGCCGGTAATCGCAATCCGGTATCGTTCTGGAACTAAGGGTCGTGCGAGGCCGCCTGCGCCGGTTGCACTGGGGATTTCTGTCCGC
This sequence comes from Halorubrum sp. Ea1, assembly GCF_002252965.1. NCBI lineage: Archaea > Methanobacteriati > Methanobacteriota > Halobacteria > Halobacteriales > Haloferacaceae > Halorubrum > Halorubrum sp. Ea1. Next base: position 26,598 of record NZ_NHPG01000001.1, on the reverse strand, counting down.
AGTTCAGAGAGATCCTCGGCAACCACGTCTCCGTTTTCATCTCTAAACTCAAGATCACAGGACACGTCGGCGGCGCTACAACTGTCGACATTGCTTTCTCTCGTTCCCATGAGTCGCGTATTGATCGTGGTCGAATCTCCGCTCACCTTGAGTACATCGACGAAACTGACCGTGCCGCCAGAATCGGTGAGGCGGTTACCGCCGACCAACAGGTATGCGGAGTCGTTCTCGGACGCATCGACGATATGTCTGATCTCTACCGGATCACCCGCTGTTCCAGTGTACGTCGGTCGGCTGAACGTGCCGTCGATTTCCTGGCGGGTGATGTCGTCTGATCCCGCTACGCTCTCAGTTGTGATCGCCGGGACGACTTCATTACCGCTGGCTGATGCCGTTCCGTCGGTTGGCGTTGTTTCGCTGGTTGATGATATTTTTTCTTTTCCGATCGTCGCCGCAGCGGGACCCGTGGCCGCGGCACCGAGAAGCGAGAAGAGCAATATGAGGACAACTACTACACACCAGAGAGTTGAAAGCCGGGACCGGACAGTAGTGTTCTCGCTTTTACAAATTTCCTCGTTGCATCTGTCTTGAGGGTCACCGCGGCCGTCACGAGTCTCAATACGACAGCTTTTGGAATCAACGGTTGCCCCTCTGTCGGACCGATTTGTCCCGTCTCGCGGAGGTCTGGAGATCATCGTGGTGTCGGGGTTATCGTAACGGGGCCGAATCGCGCTGACGGCTCGCCGTGGGTTGATACACGGTCTGGATCTCAGCGACTAAAACGTATCCACCCAATTATCGCGTCAGAGAACGGGAATCGATCGCTGTGGTATGGTTTGGGTCGAATCGACCGATAGAGGTGAGATCAAAACTCACGTTAAGCCCCGAAGAGTTAAGCATGCCCGCGGTCCGCTTTCGATGAGGATGAAGACCTGTCCCCGGTGCGAGTCGTCGATCGACGACGAGGCCCGTTACTGCGTCGACTGCGGCGCTCCCCAGACCGAGGCGGCCGCCGAGGAGCTCGACGAGTACGTGCAGCGACAGGCGCAGCAGGTCGCCGCTGACTCGGGGGCGGCGGGCGGCGACGGTGGATCCGGCGGCGGTAACGGAGGCGTGGCTGGCTTCGTACCGACCGAAGAGCTCACCGACCGCGAACAGCTCTGGCGGCGCGGCTGTTACGTCGCTGGATACGGCACGATCGTCGTCGCGCTCACGCTGGTCCCGCAGGCCGGAGCGTTCCTCCTGATTCTCGGCGGGATCGCCATCTTACCGCCGGTCCGCCGGCTGACGGCGGAGCCGCTCGGGAGCCCGCTGAAACGCGAGGTGATGGCCGGGCTGTACGCGATATTCGCCGTCATCGGCGCGGCGCTGCTCGTGCTGTTGTAACCCTCTGCCGCACATCTCTCAATAAATATCTTGTTCAGCGTGTCAGTTTCCTGTCGCATATGAAACATCATATCATAATATTTATATTAAGTCTGTGCTACACCGATATCGTGATTGAGTGTCGACAGCTCTACCGTTCAAAAGACGTTCTCACAGTTGTCTCACCGTTCATATTACTTATGACCGTGTCTGCGGCTCTCTTCCGACAAATCGGCAGGTTTCAGTAAACCATCCATCCGCAAAGACATCCCGGTGAAACGGGTGAAACTGGGGGTCAGTGAGTTCTCGTTGACCGCACGGCCGCCACGCACCAGTCGACGTCGAAACAGGTGTGAGCGCTCGCTTCGAAAATCACCAGCCGGCACCATCATGGTGTGCGTTAACTTGTTTTTCTCAGCAGCTGACCAATCGACAATAGTGAGTATAATTCAGAAGCCGAACATTCGAGATCGACGCTGCCACCCCGGGTCTCTCGGGGGTGGCAGGCTAAATTGGATTTATTCATCAAGAAATTTATTTAGTCAGGTATCTCCACGAGTCGTCTTGATTGAGCAGACATCGCAGGTAGACACCGATCTGACACCGGCTGCGACCGGAGTCTGTTATCATGGCTGTCTCTGCCTGCGCTGGTTCTTTATTCGGTGCGCGTTCGGTCGCTATTTTTCACTCCTTGTCTGCGGGTGTATTGCGGAGGGATTCGCCTTTGAAAATAGCGAGTCGACTGCAAGCTGACTTCTTCTCGCGCCTGAACACGTAGGTATGCGCTTGTATCATGTATTAGTCGAAATCATAAGCTTATTTTGCTGAGATAATTACTGGATCCGGAACCCGCCCGCCTCCTCCGCGGCGCGAACGAGGTCGCCGATGCTGTCGCTCGCCGTGAGCCCCTGGCTCGCGGCGAACCGCTTTATCGCCACCGGCGGCACGTCGACGGTCGTCTCCGAGGCGACGAGGAGGAGCCCCAGCGCCTCCGGCGTCGGCGAGCTCGGGCCCGCGTTCGACGCGAACCACGTCACGAGCGAGTCGAACGTCGCCGTCACGTCGTTCGACACCATCCGCTGGCGGGTGGTGTCGCCGTCCGCGTGGAGCGTCGCGTCGATGCCGTAGGTGAACCCGTCGCCGTCGAAGGAGCCCGCTAGCCACCGGCTCACCGCCTGTCGGTCGACCTCCGCGGCGGGTCGTCTGCCGCCGCGCTCGCCCTGACCGCTCCGACCGCCGCGACCGGCTTCCGGCTCACCGCGACCTCGGCCCGGAGCGGCCGCGTTCGCCTGCGGATCCGCGCCCGGCGGCTGTCGCTCCGCGGGGCTCGCGGGGTCCGCGCTGGTGAACCCGGACTCGTCGGCGGCCCCCCGCTGCGGCCGCGACCGCCCGACGTTGGGCCGGCCGTTCGTCCCGACGACGTACCGACCCTCCCCGATTTCGACGACGCTCTCGTCGTCGGTGAAGTCGAGTTCGTCGGGGTCCGCCGGCGGCGCGTCCGGGTCGGCCGCCGATGCGTCGTGGTCACTCATGGCGTAGCCGTGGTGACGCGATAAAATAGGTGTTCCGGGTAGATCGCCTCTAACTGCGATCTGAGTTGGGAATGGTTTGGTACTATCTAAAGCCGAACGGCTTCGCCGTTCTCGTTGAACAAGTCAGGCGCGCTGAGTTCGGCTGAGGTCGTTGCACCAGCGGGTGAAACAATATCAAGGGTCGCAGAGTCGGCCTGTCCGAATTTATCATTCGTGTTATCGGTGTTCTTTAGCGCACCAACGGCCGGATTCAAAACGATCTGATACTGCGTTCCACTATTGAGTACAGGATTTTCCATGAACGACCCATCGTCACGGACTGCGAACTGGCTAGCACCGATGTCGCTGACACCGGCCACAGGTGGATTTACAACAGTGACTGTTGCAGTATCAAGTACGTTGGTCGAATCATCACGTAGTTCAATCGTAAGAGTGTCTCCTTGCGATGGGGCAACATTACTGAAGCTAATAGTGGTTGTGCCGCCATCCGGGGCACTTGCAGTATCCTCGTTGCTACTACCATCTACGACCGCCACATCGCCATATGTTGTACTTGCACCAGAGGTGCCGGTCTTAATTTCGACTCCGGAAGCGTCACTTGCAACCTCCGCTGGTGCAACAATCTCATTTTCGCTCGCAGAGGCCGGCATATCATCATCAATACCTCCCGAGGCGAACACGAGATTTTGCTGCCCTCCTGGTCCAACTGCCTGAATTGTGGTCTCACCCAAGTCGATCTGATCCGCGCCTGGCGCACCAGTGACAGTGATGCGGACTTCGTCTAGCTCCTCAGTGTTACTTGACGAGACGATTCCAACCTCGCTCGTTACGGCGACCCGCTCTGAAACGAGGTCAGTACTTTCTTCTCCCGTTGCTTCTGCTTGTGTCTGGAGAAAGCCGGCCGTGTTAATCAGGACGCCAGCAGCTATCGCTGCTACTAGCACCATCGCGATGAATACGATGAGCGTCCCAATCCCTACCTGACCGCGTTCCTCCTTGTTGGACGTAAATTCGAACATTGTTACAGCCTCACTGAGCTATCAACCACGGTACTCGGCACGCGAATCTCAGTAGTCGTCGAAGCCCCTGAAGCAGTCGTAAACGTCACTGAGAGCGAGTCACCCTCTTCGAGACTGTACGCGCCATCACCGGCGTTACCTCCGCCGGTCGTCGGAGAACCACCATCATCGAGAGTGATTGATACCTGCGCACGGTCACTGGTATCGGTAAACACAACGTTATTGTCTCCCTTGAACATATCAATGACAGTTCCATCGCCGGAGCCCTCGCTCAGCGTGAACGTCTCCTGTCCATCTCCGCCGATGAGTTCGACCGACGTTGTACTTAGGTCGATATTGCTTGCTCCCGGAGATTGTGCTAGTACGAAGCTCAACTCAACAATCTGTCCGTCATTGTAATCGCTATCGAACGTCCCAGATTGGCTTACGACCTGTAGTCGATCACTCACCTGGGATGTACTCTCCTCGCCCGTTGCCTCTGCCTGTGTTTGGAGGAAGCCGGCCGTGTTAATCAGGACGCCAGCAGCTATCGCCGCTACTAGCACCATCGCGATGAACACGATGAGCGTCCCGATGCCAACTTGGCCGCGCTCTTCCTCATCGAATATGTTTTCGAACATTGATTTGCTTGTTTGCCCGTGAGTACCTATCGCGGGCCGTACTTGTGGGGGTGCGAGCAAGAATATAAACAAATGGCCGAAATTATTTTTATAGATAATTAGAGGCGGTCCGCAATTCATATGATACTAAATGACAATGATATAAAAGAAGAACCGAGTGATTACAGCCGGACGGCTTCGCCGTCAGTGTTGAACAGATCGGGGGCACTCAGTTCAACTGAGGTAGTCGCCGAGGACGGTGACACAATATCAAGTGAGGATGAGTCGCCTTCACCGAAGACGGCTGCCCCGGAACCGTGTTGGAAATTATACCCTGCGTTGTAAACGGCGGTCCCTGCACCAGACCCATCAGTTAATCCCCCGAATGGCTCTGCGCCAGGATTAACGACAATGGTAAACTGGTCGTTATCGTTGAGAACAGCTTCGCTGTCTTGAGCAATTTCACCGTTTTTGACCACCACGAATTCTCCTTGGTCAATTTGCGTTGCGAAGTCGTCCCCCTGACCCCCAGTATAGTCAAAGTCGGTACCCTCAGCGTTCTGGTCGGTGAAAACTAAATTTGCCTGACCATTTGGACCGACCGCTTGGATTGTTGTCTCACTTAGGTCTATCTGGTCGGATCCAGCAGCACCGCTGACACTCAGGCGAATTTGATTGAGCTCGCCATCGCTCTCACTCCCTACGATACCGACGGCACTAGTCACATCAATTCGCTCAGAGACAAGGTCGGTGCTCTCTTGTCCAGTTGCTTCTGCCTGTGTCTGAAGAAAGCCGGCAGTGTTAATCAAGACGCCAGCAGCTATCGCCGCCACCAACACCATCGCAATAAACACAATGAGGGTTCCGATCCCAACTTGGCCACGCTCTTCAGTATTGATTGTGGACTCGAACATTGTTAGAGCCTCACGGTACTATCGACCACCGTACTTGGTACACGGATCTCCGTCGTTGTGGACGCCCCCGAGGCGGTGGTGAAGGTGACCGTCAAAGTATCACCTTCCTGAAGAACATACGGAGTAGCTCCAACCTGATTGTCCGCGTTGACACCATTCTGATCAAGATCAATCGTTACCTGTGCCCGGTCACTGTTATCTGTCAAAACAACGTTATTTGGGCTATTGAAGATATCGATTTCAGTACCGTCACCACCATCAGCCTCGCTCAGTGTGAATGTTTCTTGACCGCTTGAACCGATGAGTTCCACCGAGACAGCGCTCAAGTCGACATTTTCGGCACCAGGCGATTGTGCGACAACAAAGTCTAGTCTATCTATCTGTCCTGGAGACAGAGTATCATCGAACGTGCCTGACTGACTGACTATTTGCAGCCGGTCGCTCACTTGCGCTGTACTCTCTTCGCCCGTCGCCTCCGCCTGCGTCTGGAGGAAGCCGGCCGTGTTGATCAGGACGCCGGCGGCGATCGCCGCCACCAGCACCATCGCGATGAACACGATGAGGGTCCCGATCCCCACTTGCCCGCGCTCTTCCTCGTCCAGTATGGTTTCGAACATTGTGTGTTGCGTCGGCCCCCGGTCTGCCCGGCGGGCGTTATCGATAGGAAGTGGCATTTCACTAATAAAGACTCCGTGCAGATTATCCGAACTGATAAACAACTGCAGTCATGCGATTATCGCGTTAATTACGAGATAATAATTTCTACAACTATCAACGATATCTCGTTTCGGTTATCGGATTAGATACTCGGGTCGTCGCTGTGCGTCCGCGCGGACGACGGGTGATCCGCAGTCGATACAGACGGGGTCGATCCGAGGCCGAAGCTGGTCGACGAGTCACGTCTCTGGAACGAGCGGACGAACAAGCAGACGTACGGGCGGAACCGCTTCCCGCGCCCCGCGTTTCGATGCCTCGCGGGCCGCTACCGGTCCTGGATCCGCGCGAGCTCGGACTCGGGGATCACGAGCTCCCGCGTCCTGGGTTCGTAGACGGCGAGGCTCCCGGCGACGAGCGCCATCGACGCCGCCAGCAGCCCGGTGTTGATCAAAAGCAGCGCCGCCGCGTCGGCGAACGACGTCCGGAAGCCGGCGACGGGCGTCGCGACGGCCGCGACGACGACCAGTCCGAAGCCGACGGCCAGGTACGCCATCGCGGTGCGGCCCGACGACCGGTACGCGGCGACGGCGAACGCCGCCAGCGTCGCGCTCGCGCCCGCCAACACGGTGGTCGTCACGAGATACAACCCCTCGATGAGCTCCATACCCGCCCTCCTCGGAGTCGACACATAAACCCACGGTGGCGGCTATCACCGGCGATAACACGGCATTTCGCGGTGACAGACCCGCAGAGCCCGGTACGGCTCCCGACGCGGCCCCGTCCCGGAATCTACGCCGCCTGCAACCACCGGTATCCTTTTAAGACGCAAAAATCAACAGCGATAACGTGAATGGTGGGGGACGACCTGATCACAGTGCTCGGTAACAAGTACAACACGGACATCCTGACCGCGACCGGAGACGCGATGTCCGCGCAGGACCTGAGCGACGAGCTCGACGTCCCGATCGCGACGTGTTACCGCCGGATCAACGAGCTCGAGGAGGCCGACCTCCTCGAGCTCCACGACCGACCGCTCTCGGACGAGCACCGGCGCGTGAAGGTGTACCGCCGGAAAGTCGACGGCGTCGAGGTCGACTTCACGGACGGGCTCACTGTCGAGGTCGAAGATCGGTCCGCGGTGAAAAACCGGCTGGACGACGTGTGGCGCGACCTCTCGTCGAGTCAGTAGCGTCCCGACACCTCCCGCACCGCCTCCCCCTTCTGCGCCGCCGAGACGCGCGGTCTCTCCGCTCCGTCCGCGTCAGAACGACGGCTCGTCGGACCGCCCCATCATCGAGAACCCGCCGGCCCGCTCGTGGACGGTGATCCCGCCGTCGCCGATCTCCATCGGGAAGATGTCGGTGTCGATGTCCTGCTTCCGCATCTTCGCCACCCAGACGTACCGGTTGACGCCCGAGTCCGTCGGCGTCTGGATGAAGTAGATGTTCCCGTCCGTGAGGAAGTTCTCCAGCCCGACCTCCGTGTCCGGGAACACGGCGCCCTGCTCGTTGATGAGCAGCGAGGTCAGCCCGTTCGCCTTGAGGATGTCGGAGAACTTCAACAGATACGTCCGCTTCTCCTGTTCGGCGTCGAAGAAGAGCTGGAACATCGACAGCGAGTCGAGCACGAGCCGGTCGAAGTCGGCGTCCTCGATCGTGTCGAGGAGTCGGTCGACCGCCGTCGAGAAGTCGGTCTCGCGCAGCATCTCCCGCTTGTCTAAGATCACGATGTCGCCGTCGTCGACGGCGTCGCCGAACCCGTCGAGACCGATCGACTCCGCGGCGCCGCGGATGTCCGCTTCGTCCTCCTCGAACGAGACGTACACGCCGCGCTCGTCGTGTTCCGTGACGCCGTGGTAGAGGTACTGGATTCCGAAAATGCTCTTGCCGGTCCCGGGGTTCCCGGAGACGAGCACCGTCGACCGCTTCGTGATGCCGCCGGTGAGGATCGAGTCGAGCCCCTCGACCCCGGTGGAGACGAGTTCTGACATTCGTCCCATCATTGGCGACGGGAGTATATAAAAGACGATCCGACGCGGCCGATCGGTCGAACCGACGCCGACAGCTTTATTTCTCGACACGCCGCCCGTTCGTATATGCCCGGTGAAGCGTCTCCCGTCGACCCCGGCGGTGATCGGCGGTGAGCGACCCTTCGGTCCTCGTCGTCGAGGACGAACCCGACATCGCCGCGCTGTACGCCGGCTTCCTCGAGGCGGAGTACGACGTCGACCTCGCCGAGACCGCCGCGGAGGCGATCGACCGGGTCGACGCGAGCGTCGACGTGGTGCTCCTCGACCGTCGACTCCCCGACGGGAGCGGCGACGACGTGCTCGAACACATCCGCGAGGCCGGCCACGACTGCCGAGTCGCGATGGTCACCGCGGTCGAGCCCGACTTCGACATCATCGACATGGGGTTCGATCTGTACCTCACCAAGCCCGTCAGCCGCTCGAAGCTGTTGACGGCGATCGAGACCCTTCTCACCCGCAGCGAGTACGACGACCTCGTTCAGGAGGCGGCGGCGCTGGCGAGCAAGCGCGCGGTCCTCAGCTCGCAGAAGCCCGCCGCCCAGCGCGAGGGCAACGAGGCGTACGCCGATCTCGTCGATCGGCTGGAGAACCTCGACACCGACATCGACGACCTCGGCGAGTCGCTCTCCTCCGACGACTACCGCGCGATGTTCCGAGACCTCGGCGAGGCCTGACCCGACGTCGCTCGCGCCCTCGCCGCTCTCCCTTGTCCGCTCGCTTCCGCGCTCTCGACGAGACCCGCCGATCGCGAGCCTCGGCGGCAGCGCTCGGATCCCGAGCCAGATATCGATGACCGCGTCCGGATCCCGGCCGAAATTTGAACGGATCTCGGACTGACTCCGCACCAAAGTTGTCCGGTAGTTGAAAAATCTATATCCCCGTCATCGCCCTCGTCCGGAACATGACGGACCGAGACACGCGGCGACGGTTCCTGACGACGAGCGGTGGACTGGTAACGCTGGGGCTCGCCGGTTGCCTCGGCGACGGCGGAAGCGACGGAGCCGACGCGAACGGCGACGACGGGATGGACGGGAACGACACGGACGACGGGATGGACGAGGGCGACGGAATGGACGATGGCGACGGGATGGACGAGGGCGACGAGATGGACGGCGACGGCGACGACGAGATGACGGAATCCGCCACGGTCCGCGTCCGGATCGAGAACGTCGCGTCCGCGGAGTTCTATCCCGCGGACACGTCGACCGACGGCGCCGTCTGGGTCACGCCGGGGGCGTACGCCGTGCACGAGGGCGGGAATCCGATATACGAGCTCGGCGAGCCGGCGTCCGTCGGACTCGAAGCGCTGGCCGAGGCCGGGCCGCCGACGGGATTCGAGGGGGAAGACGGGCTCGTCGACGAGCTCGGCGCGTCGACGGACGTCCGCGACTCGGGGCCGTACACCCCCGCGGACACGGTCGCGGATCCGAACGATCCGACGGGGGAGGTCCCGGGGGCCCCGCCGATCGCGCCCGGCGGCGCCTTCGAGTTCGAGGCGACGGTCGCGCCGGGCCAGCGGCTCTCCTTCGCCTCGATGTTCGTCCCGTCGAACGACGTCTTCGTCTCGACGGGCGAAGACGGCGCCGCGCTCTGGCCCGAGGGGGGCGACCCCGTCGACGGCGACGTCACCGACGCCGTGTCGCTGTTCGACGCGGGGACGGAGCCGAACGCGGAGGCCCCCGGTACCGGTCCCGACCAAGCGCCCGCGCAGGACGCGCCCGATCAGGGCGACGACGAGGGCGGAAGCGTGCGGCGGCTGAGCGACGTCGACGACGGCCACGAGTACCCGGCCGCCGAGGACGTGGTTCAAGTGACTGTAACCCCGACGTAAACTATGATCGACGTTACCGAACGGCGAGGCGCGCTGCTCGCGACGGCGGCCGGGACCGCCGGGGTCGCCGGCTCGTACCTCGTCACGGGCTGGTCGCCCGCGTTCGTCGTCCGCCCCGTCGATCAGGCCATCGTCAACCTGACGCCCGGGCCGATCGTGACCTTCATGATCGAGAACGTCGGCGACGCGGGCCACCTGGTCCACATCGCCATGGCGTTCGCCGCCGTGATCGGGCTGTTCGCCGCGGTCGCGTTCGCCGGCCTGCAACTCTCGGCGCGCACAGAGAGTTCGCCGGTCGGCGCCGCGGCGACCGGTCTGGCGTCGTGGCTGCTCGCCGCCGGTCTGACCGGCGGTCCGACCCAGGCGCTGGGCGTTGCGCTCCCCGCGGCGGTCGCCGTCGCGATCGGCGGTCTCCCGCCCGACGCGTCCGAACCGTCGTCTCCCGACCCGGCCTCCGGCGACGGGTCCTCGGTCGCGGTCGACTCGACGAAAGCCGTCGACGCGGTGCGTCGCCGGACGCTCGGCGTCGTGGCGGCGACGTTCGGGTTCGTCGTCACGGCCGTCATCGGTCGGCGGTTGCCGGACGCGGACGGTGACGACACGCTCGCCGACGCCCCGCGGTCGGAGGGCGCGACCGAGCGGCTCCGCGAGGTCGGCGCGGCCTCGCTGGCGGTCGAGAGCGACGGTCTCCTCGGCATGGTGAGTCCCATCGGCGAGTTCTACAACGTCGACATCGCGGAGTTCGACCCGGAGGTCACCGCGGCGGAGTGGTCGCTGACGTTCACCGGCGAGACCGGCGGCGAGCGGACGGTCGCCTTCGACGAGCTGACCGACCGACCCGTCGAGCACCGCGCGGTGACGCTCCGGTGCGTCGGCGAGGACCTGAACGGCCGCAAACTGGACAACGCCGTCTGGACGGGGACCCCGATCCGTCCCCTGCTCGAGTCCGTCGACCCGCAGGGCGACTGCAACTGCGCGATGCTGCGCGGCGAGGACGGCTACTACGTCCAGTTCCCGGTCGACGTGCTCGCCGACGGCTTCCTCGCGTGGGGGATGAACGGGAAGGAGCTCCCGCCCGGCCACGGCCACCCGGTCCGGGTGCTGATCCCGGGCCACTGGGGGGAGACGAACGTGAAGTGGCTCTCGGAGATCGAGCTGTTGAACGTGGAGGAGGACGGCTACTGGGAGGAACGCGGTTGGGAGGGGACCGGCGAGGTGAAGACGGTCGCCAAGCTCTGGGACGAGGGGATCACGGAGCTCGACGACGGCCGGATCGAGCTGGCCGGCCACGCCTACGCCGGGACCCGCGGGATCGAGCGCGTCGAGGTCTCGACCGACGGGGGCGACTCGTGGACCGACGCCGCCCTCTCCGACCCGCTCCCCGACGCCGACGTCTGGCGGCAGTGGCGCCACGTCTTCGACCCCGACGGGACGAGCGAGGTCGTCGTCCGCGCGGTCGACGGTGAGGGGAACCGCCAGATCCGAGAGCCGTCGGACCCGTCGCCGACCGGCGCCTCGGGCTGGGTCCGCCGGACGGTCGGGTGACCGCCCGCCGCAGTCCGTCGATCGCCTCGCCGGGCACCCGCCCGCGTCGCAACGACTTTCACACCCCACCCGACACAACAGTACGCCAAATGGAGAAGGCCCTGTGGTACCTGTTCGTCGCGAGCCGCGGTGGCGCCAACAGGGTCCGGATCGTCCGGGAACTCCGCGCCCGCCCCCGGAACGCGAACGAACTCGCGGAGGAACTGGACGTCGACTACAACACGATCACCCACCACCTAGAGATGTTAGAAGACCACGACGTCGTCGAGCCGAGCGACCACGACTACGGGAAGCTCTACTTCCTGACCGACCGCTTCGAGCGTCACACGGACGCGTTCGAGGAGATCACGTCTGAGGTGGACGCCGAATGAATCCCGCGACGCCGACCGGGATCGCCGTCCTACTCGCGGGCGTCAACAGCGCGCTGCTGGCGGTGCTGGCCGCGGTCTGGCTCCGCAACTACCGGGAGTTCGGCTCCACGCTACTCCTGGGGTTGCTCGGGTTCAGCGCCGTTCTGCTGGTCGAGAACCTGGTCTCCGTCGCCTTCTTTTTCAGCAGCATGCGGACGCTGTACGCGATGGACCCGCTCGTGGGGCGAGTCGTGCTCGCGATGAGCGTGCTCGAACTGCTCGCGGTGTCGCTGCTGACGTACGTGACGCTGAAGTGACCGGGCTCCGTCGCGGTCGGGCCGCGAGCCGCGACCCCCTCACGAGAGCTGGTCGCCGACCAGCCGGTCCGCCTCGGCGAGGAACGCGTCGCGCTCGTCGATCGGGATCGTCGCGCCCGCGGCGACGTCGTGACCCCCGCCATCGCCGCCGACGGCCCGACTCGCCTCCCGCATCACCGCGGAGAGGTCGAGCCCCCGCCGCACGAGGGCGTGCGAGCCACGCGAGGACACCTTCAGCTCCTCGGCGCTCTCCTCCGCGAACGCGATCACGGGCTTCGAGCGGTCGACCGCCGGCGAGCCGATCGCCATCCCGGCGACGATCCCGACGATCGTCTCGCGGATCCGCGAGCCGGCGTCGAACCACTGGAGGTGCTCCGCCTCGGTGACGCCCTCCGTCTTCACCCACTGGAGCCCCTCGGAGAGGTTCCGGCGGTGGGTCCGGAGGAGCCGCCGGGCCTCGGCGAGGGCGTCGCCGCGGTCGCCGAGACACACCGCGAGACCGACGTCGGCGCGCTCGTACCGGGCGGTCGCGTTGAGCAGTGTCGAGAACTCGCTGACGTCCCGCAGCTCCGTGCCGGGCTCCTCGTCGACGAGCGTGTAGGAGGTGCCGACGAGCGCCTCGATCCGGTCGGCGGGGACGCCGGAGGCGACGGCGCGGCGCATCAGCGCCGAGGCGAGGGTCCGCCGCTCCTCGCCGTCGAGGTCGACCCAGCGGCGCCACTCGCCGTCGCGTCTCACGTCGACGTCGAGGTCGGTCAGGAAGGAGATCGCCCCCGCCTCGTCGTTCGAGACGCCCGGGATCTTCACGTCCGAGGCGTACTCCAGCAGCTTCGGCAGCGGTCGGGTCTGTCTCCCGTACAGGTCCAGGTCGGTGCGCGTCTCGATGACGCCGGCGTCGACGCCGTCGGCGACGATCGCCTCGTTGGCGCCGGCGAGCCCGCCGTCGGAGTCCTGCATGTCCCCGACCGCGCCGACGACCGCGAGCGCGGCGAGGTCGCGGTTGTCGCCGTCGGGACCCTCCAGCGCTCGCGCGAGCACGTAGCTGGCGCCCGCGCCCGACAGCTCGCTCGCGCCGTCGATCCCCTCTAAGAGGGGGTTGAGGTGGAACTCCGTGTCGCGGTCGGCCGGCTGGTGGTGGTCGGCGATCACGGGGACGAAGTCGCCGCGGGCCTCGTGGTCGGCGATCGCGTCGAGCTGCCCGGAGCCGAAGTCGGTGAACAGCACCACGTCGAACTCGCGGGCGGCGATGCCGGCGATGGACTCGGCGTCCAGCTGCTTCTCGAAGACGACCTCGTGGTCGATCCCGGCGCGCGCGAGCGCCGACGAGGCGACCCCGGCGCTCGTCAGCCCGTCGGCGTCGATGTGCGACGCGAGCAGCACCCGGTCGGCGGCGCGGAGGCGGTCGGCGCAGGCGCTCGCGCGCTGGGCGAGGTCCGGCACGGGTGAGTCGGCGACTGCCATTACCCCTCGTTGGCTCGCGATCGGGGATAAACTCACGCTTCGGTGCGGAGCGCGGTCGAACCGCGCGACGCCCCGAACTCCGGCGGCGGCGGAGACCGAGGCATCACTTGCCGTAACTGACGGTTATAGACCTCTGTAGATATATGCACTACACACATGACACGTGGGTTCAACACCCGGAGTCTCCACGCCGGCGCCGCGGCCGACCCGGCGACCGGGTCGCGAGCGACCCCGATACACCAGACGACCTCGTTCGTCTTCGACGACGCGGACACGGCGGCGGAGCTGTACGCGCTCCGGGCGGAGGGCCACATCTACTCCCGGCTCTCCAACCCGACCGTGAGCGTCCTCGAGGACCGGATCGCCGACCTCTCCGGCGGAACGGACGCGGTCGCGACCGCCTCGGGAATGGCCGCCTTCGACGCGATAACGACCGTGCTCGCGAGCGCGGGCGACAACGTCGTCGCCAGCTCCGAGATGTACGGCGGCACGGCCGCGTACCTCACCAGCATCGCGGACCGCCGCGGGGTCGAGGCCCGGCTCGTCGACACGCTCGACTACGAGGCGTACGAGGCCGTGATCGACGAGGACACCGCGTTCGTCCACGTGGAGACGCTCGCGAACCCCTCGCTCGTCACCCCCGACTTCGAGCGGCTCGCCGACATCGCCCACGACAACGCGGTCCCGCTCGTCGTCGACAACACGTTCGCGACGCCGTACTGCTGTCGGCCGTTCGAACACGGCGCCGACATCACCTGGGAGTCGACGACGAAGTGGATCACCGGCAACGGCACCACCGTCGGCGGCGTCCTCGTCGACGGCGGCTCCTTCCCGTGGGACCACCCCGACGCCGACTACGACGAACTGGACGGGCAGTCGCCGGCCTACCCGGTCGACTTCGTCGAGCAGTTCGGCGACGCCGCCTTCGGCAACGTCGCCCGCCAGCGGGGGGTGCGCCCGACCGGCGGCCAGCAGTCCCCGTTCGACGCGTGGCAGACGATCCAGGGGCTCAACACGCTCCCGCTCCGGATGGAGCGCCACTGCGAGAACGCCCGGACCGTCGCCGAGTTCCTCCGCGACGACGACCGGGTCGACTGGGTGACGTACCCCGGCTTCGAGGATCACCCGAGCCACGACAACGCCGCCGAGTACCTCGACGGCTTCGGCGGGATGGTCACTTTCGGCGTCGACGGCGGCTTCGAGGCCGCCAAGGCGCTGTGCGAGTCGGTCGAGCTGACGAGCTTCCTCGCGAACGTCGGCGACGCGAAGACGCTCGTCATCCACCCCGCCTCCACCACGCACGCGCAGATGGACGAGACTCAACAGCGGCTCGCCGGCGTCTTCCCCGACATGCTCCGCCTCTCCGTCGGGATCGAGGACCCCGACGACGTGACCGCCGACCTCGACCGCGGGCTGGCGGCGGGCGAGCGAGCGACCGGGGGGCAGTGAGATGAGCGCGACGCCATCGGAGGACGGGACCGTCTCGCTCGGCGAGTTCGTCTTCGAGTGCGGTCAGTCGGTCCCCGACCTGGAGGTCGCCTACGAGACGCACGGGGAGTTCGACGGCGACAACGTCGTGTTGGTCTGTCACGCGCTCACCGGCAGTCAGAACGTCGCGCGCTCCCCGTCCCCCGAGCGGGACGCCGGGCAGGCGGGACAGGCCCGCGCGTGGTGGGACGACATCGTCGGGCCCGGGAAGGCGATCGACACGACGGAGTACTTCGTCGTCTGCGCGAACGTCCCCGGCTCCTGTTACGGCACGACCGGCCCGGCGAGCGCGCGCCCCGCCGACCTCGATCTCCCCGACGAGCCCGACCACGACCGGTGGGGGACCGCGTTCCCGCCGGTGCAGGTCGAGGACTGGGCGCGCGCCCAGCGCCGCCTGCTCGACCAGCTCGGGGTGGGGCGGCTGCGCGCCGTCGTCGGCGGCAGCGTCGGCGGGATGAACGTCTTGGAGTGGGCCAAGCGCTACCCGGACGACGTCGACCGGATCGTCCCCATCGCGACCGCCGGGCGGCTCGACGCCCAGTGCCTCGCGCTCGACGCGGTCGCTCGGCGCGCGATCCGCGCGGACTCCGACTGGAACGGCGGCGACTACTACGGCGAGGGCCGCGGCTCGCCCGACGAGGGGCTCGCGCTGGCCCGCCAGATCGGTCACATCATGTACCTCTCGAAGTCCTCGATGGAGCGGAAGTTCGGTCGCCGCTCCGCGGGCCGCGACTCGCTGACCCGCGAGGAGGGCGACCTCGGGCTGCCGCCGGAGCCGACGGCGGCCTTCTTCCCCTACCGGGAGGTGGAGTCGTACCTCGACTACCAGGCCGAGGGGTTCAGCGACCGCTTCGACGCCAACAGCTACCTCTACCTCACGCGCGCCATGGACGAGTACGACCTCGCCGCCGGCCACGGGACCGACGCCGACGCGCTCGCGGCGTTCGAGGGCGAGGCGCTGCTGATGAGCTTCACCGCCGACTGGCACTTCACCGTCGAGCAGTCCGCGTCGCTCGCGACCGCCTTCCGCGACCGCGACGTCCCCGTCGCCCACCACGTGATCGACTCCGACCACGGCCACGACGCGTTCCTCGTCGAGCCCGAGCACGTCGGCCCGCCGCTCAGCGACTTCCTCGCGGAGGGGGTCGAGGGCCGAGCCGTCTCCGACGACGGCGGCGAGGGAGACGAGTCCGCGCGCCCCGAATCCGACCACGCGCCGGTGCACGCGAGCCTGTTTCAGGGGTAGCGGACGCTTTTAAATACCACCGTGCGGTTGGCGCGCGCCTCCGAGTGGCCGGTAGGCCACGAGGAGCGCGTGCGAGGGAGTCCGCGGCCGCCGCCGGCGGCCGCGGCAAGGCTGGGGAGGTGCGAGGTGCCGTGCGCAGCGGGGCAGGGCGGGACTCGAAGGGACAGTCGCCGGCGGCTCCGCCGCCGGCTGGGGCTTTGGCGGTGTTCACCGTCACTCCGCCACCAGCAACCACTTATAACCGAGCGGCTGGGGCTTTGGCGGTGTTCACCGTCGTTCCATCAGCGACTGCTTGTGAGCGAGCGGCCCGATCTCTGGTGGCGTTCACCGCTGATCCGCGATCGGATATTTATAGGCGAGCGGCCGAGCCCCGGCGCGGGCCTCTCACGCCGCCAATCCATCACCATCAATCATGGTAATGTTCATAGTTCTCGACGCCATGGTGTGTAAGGTATGCCCGGTGGACACGCGCAGACGCTCCGACCGTTCCTGTGGCGCGCCGAACGACTGTACCCAGACACCGAGATCGTCTCTCGGACGCACGAGGGGCGGACGCGGCACACGTACGCGGAGTACGCCGACCGAACCGCACGGCTCGCGAACGCGCTCGACGAGCACGGGATCGAGCGCGGCGACAGGGTCGCGACGTTCTGCTGGAACCACACGCGCCACTTCGAGACGTACTTCGGCGTCCCGAACACCGGCGCGCAGCTCCACACGATCAACCCCCTGCTCCCCGACGAACACATCCGGTACATCGTCGACGACGCCGACGACGAGATCGTCTTCGTCGACCCGTCGCTCGCCGAGAAGATCGCGGGCGCGGCCGAGGACGCCGCGGAGTTCGCCGACGTCGACTTCGTCGCGATGGGGTCGGAGGGGATCGACGCGCTCGACGCGCCCGCCTACGAGGAGTTCATCGCGGACCGGTCGACGGAGTACGACTGGCCCGACCTCGACGGCGACCAGCCCGCCGGCCTCTGTTACACCTCGGGGACGACGGGGAAGCCGAAGGGCGTCGAGTACACCCAGTCGATGCTGTGGAGCCACACGATGGCCTCGCAGACGCCGCAGGGGATCCCGATGGAGGACTCCGACGTCGTGATGCCGGTCGTCCCCATGTTCCACGTCAACGCGTGGGGGATGCCGTTCACCGCGACCGCGGCGGGCGCGAAGCACGTCTACCCCGGCCCGTCGCCGTCGCCGGCCGACCTCGCGGCGCTGATCGAGGAGGAGGGCGTGACGATCTCCGCGGGGGTCCCGACCGTCTGGCTCGGCCTCCGGGAGTACATCGCCGAGGGCAACGACGTCGACCTCTCGACGCTCGACACCGTGATCGTCGGCGGCGCGGCCGCCCCCCGGGCGCTGATCGAGTGGTACGACGACCGGGGCGTCGAGGTGCTCCACGCGTGGGGGATGACCGAGCTGTCCCCGATCGGCACCGTCTCTCACCTCACGGACGACCTGCGCGACGCCGACTACGAGACGCAGGTCGACAAGCGGTCGAAGCAGGGGCTCGTCGTCCCCGGGCTGGAGTTCGAGGTGATCGACGAGGACGGCGAGGAGATCCCGTGGGACGGCGAGGCGTTCGGCGAGCTCCGGATCCGCGGGCCGTGGGTCACCAAGGAGTACTTCGCCCGGCCCGAGGCCAGCGAGGAGGAGTTCGTCGACGGCTGGCTGAAGACCGGCGACGTGGTCACCGTCGACGAGGACGGCTACCTCAAGCTCGTCGACCGCACGAAGGACGTGATCAAGTCGGGCGGCGAGTGGATCTCCAGCGTCGAGCTGGAGAACGCGATCATGGCGTACGACGGCGTGAGCGAGGCGACCGTGATCGGCGTCCCGCACGAGCGCTGGCAGGAGCGCCCGGTCGCGTTCGTCGTCCCGGTCGACGACGTCGACCGCGGGGCCCTGGTCGACGAGATCGAGTCCGGGCTCCGCGAGGAGTACCCGAAGTGGTGGGTCCCGGACGCGGTGGAGTTCATCGACGAGGTCCCGAAGACCGCCACCGGGAAGTTCTCCAAGAAGGACCTGCGCGAGCAGTACGCCGACCAGTCGCTCGTCGAGGGGTCGGTGCCGGAAGAGGACGCGCCGGAGCAGGAGTAGCCGCGGACGCGGCGCCGTTCTCGACTGTTACTCGCCGCGGTCGCCGACGATCCACTTGTGCGAGTAGCTCTCGCCGCAGGTGCAGTGGGCGTACGCGTGGACCACGTCGCCATCGGCGTAGAGGCCGCCGACCTCCTCGTTCTGCGCCTCCGCGAACGCGAAGACGAACCGCACGTCGTGGTCGTCGTCGGGGGTCTCCTCGGCGACGGGACACTCCCCGCCGTCGAGCGACCGACCGATCGTCCCCTCCGCGCCCATCGCCGTCTTCGCGAACTCCATCGCGCCCATCCCAGTGCCGGCCTCGAACGCCGACCGGCCGGTCTCGCCGTCGAGGATCAGCCGCACGCCGCCGTCCGTCCCGGTGCCGACGTTCCGGAGCCGGGAGTCGTCGTCGAGGTACGCGTCGCTGAGGTAGAAGACGACGTCGTCGAGCCGCTCGCCGGCGAGGAACTCGTCGAGTTTGCTCATGCCGGCCGGACGCGCGTGAACGGTAAAAGGAGTGCGAGTCGCGACCGAACGGACCGATGACAGATCGTGTGGAATCGGGGTAACTGTTAAGACGCCCCACTGAGATCCGTCTTCTGATGAGCGCGCAAACACCATCAGGAGACCGGCTCGCCGAGTGGGCCGAGCTGGTCGACGAAGACGTACCCGAGGAGCACCGAGAGGAGCGCTCCGTCGAGCGATAACTTTCACCCCGCTTCGCGAAGGCTTTAGGCCGACGGCGGCGAAGCGTCGCCGATGGCGACCGAGGCCGCCGGCATCGACAGACCCCTGCTCGTCGACGACTTCCTTCAAGAGCGCCGCTACCAGCTCCAGCTGGCGGCGTCCGCGGCCGACGAACACACCCTCGTCTGCCTCCCGACCGGCCTCGGCAAGACCACGGTCAGCCTGCTCGTCACCGCCGAGCGGCTCCACGAGGCCGGCGGGAAGGCCCTCTTCTTAGCCCCCACCAAACCCCTCGTCCAGCAGCACGCCGACTTCTACCGCGAGGCGCTCTCGATCCCGGACGACGAGATCGTCGTCTTCACCGGGGACGTGAAGCCGGACGACCGCGCCGCGCTCTGGGCGGACGCCCGAATCGTGATCGCGACCCCGCAGGTCGTCGAGAACGACCTCGTCGGCAACCGGATCTCGCTGCGCGACGTGACCCATCTGACCTTCGACGAGTGCCACCGCGCGACCGGAGACTACGCGTACGTCTACATCGCGGAGCGGTACCACGCCGACGCGGCCGACCCGCTGGTCACCGGGATGTCGGCCTCGCCCGGCGGCGACACCGAGGAGATCGAGACGGTCTGCGAGAACCTCGGGCTCTCGAACGTGGAGGTGATGACCGAGGACGACGCCGACGTCGACGAGTACACCCACGACACCGACGTCCAGTGGGAGCAGGTGACGCTCCCGGACGAGGTCCTCGAGATCCGGGACGCCCTCAACGAGGTGATCACCGACCGGCTGGAGAAGCTGAAGTCGCTCGGGGTGACGAACACGACGAACCCCGACCTCTCGCAGAAGGACCTCAACGCGATGCGCGGGAAGCTAAAGAAGATGATGGACAACGACCAGTCGGACGGGTACAAGGGGATGAGTACCCACGCCGAGGTGATGAAGCTCCGGCGCGCGACCGAGCTGGTCGAGACGCAGTCGGTCGAGTCCGTCCGACGCTACTTCGAGCGTCAGCGCGAGGCCGCCCGCTCGTCGGGTGCCTCGAAGGCGAGCCAGCGGATGGTCGCGGACCCCAAGGTGCGGGAGGCGATGCGGAAGACGGAGTCGTTCGACGGGCTCCACCCGAAGTTCTCGAAGGCGCGGATCCTGCTCGCGGAGACGCTCGGCATCAACGAGGGCGAGCGCGCGATCCTGTTCACGGAGTCCCGCGACACCGCGGAGGCGCTCGTGGAGTTCCTCTCCGCGAGCTTCGACGTGCGGAAGTTCGTCGGCCAGGGCGACAAGGAGGGCTCCGACGGGATGAGCCAGAAACAGCAGCAGGAGACGCTCGACGAGTTCAAGGCCGGCGCGTTCGAGGTGCTCGTCTCCACGTCGGTCGCCGAGGAGGGGCTCGACGTCCCCGAGGTCGACCTGGTCTGCTTCTACGAGCCCGTCCCGACCGCGATCCGCTCGATCCAGCGCAAGGGGCGGACGGGGAGACAGGCCGAGGGGAAGGTGGTCGTCCTGATGGCCGAGGACACCCGCGACGAGGCGTTCTTCTGGATCTCCCGGCGGCGCGAGAAGAAGATGGCCAGCCAGCTCGCCGAGCTGAAGGAGGCCACCGACGACATCGAGGAGACCGTCGGCGACGACGGACAAGCGGGCCTCGACGCGTTCGCCGGGGGGTCCGACGGCGCCGATGACGCCGGTGCCGACGCGGGCGTCGCGGGTGACGAAGGCACCGCGACCGAGGGTGACACGGCCGACGGCGACGCGACCGAGGGTGACACGGCCGACGGCGACGCGACCGAGGGTGACGCGGCCGACGGCGACACCGGCGACGCCGGCCTCACCGACTTCGCTGCGGAGGCCCGGGCGGGCGGAGACGAGGCGGGCGACGCCGAGGAGTCGGGCGCCGATGACGACAGCACCGATGACGGCAGCGCCGACGACGGCGTCGTCGCGACCGCCGGCGTCGACGAGGGCGTCGAGGTCGTCGTCGACCAGCGCGAGCTCGACTCCTCCATCGCCAAGGACCTCTCGACGCGCGACGGGCTCGTCACCCGGCTGGAGACGCTCGCGGTCGGCGACTACGTGCTCTCCGACCGCGTCGCCGTCGAGCGGAAGTCGGCGGCCGACTTCGTCGACTCGATGCTCGACGCCGACCGCTCGATGTTCGAGCAGGTCGGCGAGCTATCGCGGGCGTACGCCCGACCGGTGATGGTCGTCGAGGGGACGAACCTCTACGGTCAGCGCGACATCGACCCCAACGCGATCCGCGGCGCGCTCGCGTCGCTCGCGGTGGACTTCGACGTGAGCGTCCTCCGGACCGAAGGCGAGGGCGACACCACGGAGCTGCTCGCGACGATCGCGAAGCGCGAGCAGGAGACGCGCGACCGCGAGGTGAGCGTCCACGGCGAGAAGACGACGAAGACCCGCGCGGAACAGCAGGAGTACGTCGTCTCCTCCATCGCCGACATCGGTCCGGTCACGGCCCGGACCCTCCTCGAACACTTCGGCACCGTCGAGGCCGTGATGACCGCGTCCGAGGACGACCTCTTGGAGGTCGACGGCGTCGGTCCGGTGACCGCGGAGCGAATCCGCGAGGTCGTCGGCAGCGAGTACGAGTAGCGCTTCCCCCGGACCGCGCGAGCCGTTCAGTCGAACCCGCTCACCAGCGTCACCACCCACTGACCGAGGTCGTACTCGGACCTGACCTCCACGCGCGTCACCCATTTCACCCACTGGAACCCCCGCCGGTCGGGAGCGACGAGCCGGGCCGGCGCGCCGTGGCCGTGGCTCAGTCGCTCGCCGCCGACGTGCGTCGCGAGGAGTGCGTCTTCGGCCTCTTCTATCGGGAGGCTCCAGCGATACCCCGTGACGGACGTGAACCGGACGTAGGCCGCGTCGCCGTCGAGTTCTCCGGCCGCGTCGAGCAGGTCGCCGACGCGGATCCCGCCCCACTCCTGCACCGTGTACCAGCCGCTGGTGCAGTCGAGCAGCGCCTCCCGGTCGTGGTCGGCGGCGAGATCCGCCGCGGTCAGGTCGACGGGGTCGCTCACGAGTCCCTCGACCCGCAGTCGGTACCCGTCCCGGTCGATCGGATCGGGGTCGTCGGCGACCCACGAGGTGACCGGGAACGCGCCGTTCCCGTCGCCCTCCCGGGGCTGTGACCCGGTGAACCGCCGGTCCGCGCCGGCCGTGTCGAGCAGGTCGTTGACGCCCTGCTGGAGCCGGTAGGTCGCGGCGCCGGCGGCCAGCAGGACGGTGTACCGAACCGCGGTCCGGCGGCGCTCGAAGTCGACCCGCCGCGGGAGCCGGAACCGGGTCGCGGCGTGCGCGGCCACGAGCGGGAGGAGGGCCAGCCCGAAGCCGACGTGGACGGAGAGGAGCGTCCAGTAGGAGAGCCGCACGTCGACTCCGAACACCCAGACGACGCCGGTCGCGAGCGCGCCGAGCGCGGCGACGAGCGTCAGGACCGACAGCGCGGTCGACCGGCGCCACAGGCTCGGGTCCGTGAGCCGGCGGCGGACGCGCGCGAGCTTCCACGCGAGCAGCGCGACGATGCCGACCCCGAGCGCGCGGTGGAGCCAGAACAGCGGCCACCCATCGGGGACGCCGACGGTGAACGAGACGAGCCCGGTGAGGACCTCCGCGGCCACGAACGCGAACAGCGACCAGTCGACCGCGCGCGGCGGCGGCTCCAGCCGGTCGAGGGCGCCGCGGAGTCGGGATCTCGCTCCCATCTCGGCCGTGGTACGTGCTAGCGAGACAAAACGGTGCGGTCGCGTCGCCCCCGCGCCCCGGCCGCCGCACGCGCCCCGTCAGAGGTCGTACGTCTCGCCGTCGACCGCGAGGGGTTCCGCGAACGCCTCGTCGGGCGGGTAGTAGTGCGCGACGTGGACGAGCCGGGTCCGGTCGGCGTCCAACTCCTCGGCGAGCGCGAGCGCACCCTCTCGGGTCATGTGCTTCGTGCCGAAGGTGCGCGGGACGCCGTCGGGCCCCTCGTGTCGCCCACCGATCGGGTGGTACTCGCAGAGCGAGGCGGGGACGATGGCGTCGGCCAGCAGGAGGTCGGCGCCGGCGAGCGCCTCGCGGGAGCGCTCGGGCACGTCGTAGCTCGTGTCGCCCGTCAACGAGAGTTTCGCGCCCGTCTCCGGGTCCTCGATGACGACGCCGTAACACAGCAGCGGCGGGTGGTCGACGGGGACGAAGCGGACCTCGAACCCGCAGGTCTCGAAGGGCTCGAACGGATCGCGGGCGTGGACGCCGATCCGGTCTTCCAGGTAGTCGTACTTCTCGCGGATCGTCTCGGCGACGCTCCGGTCGGTGGCGGGGTCGGTCTCGTTCGGCGCGTGCACCGGCAGTCCGTCGACCAGTCGGTAGACGTTGCCGAGGCCGTCGAGGTGGTCGAAGTGGATGTGCGTCACGATGCCGGCGTCGGGCAATTTGACGTCGTGAGCGAGGAACTGGCTCCGGAAGTCCGGACTGAAGTCGACGAGCAGCGACTCGCCGGTGCGCTCGTTTGCGACGTGGACCGAGAACCGCGAGCGCGACACCCCCCGCTCGCGCGCCGCGGCGCAGGTGTCGCAGTCGCAGCCGACGGTCGGCGTCCCGGTCGTGTCGCCGGTGCCGAGGAGCGTGACCCGCATCTCGGCTCCGTCTCGGCGACCCATCGACTTAGCGTCCGTGGTCGGTCGCGCCGGAACGTCGGCCCCCGATTTATAAACGCGTCAGGCCCGACCTCCCGATATGCACGACGCCAGCGAACTCGTCCTCGCGCGGCTCCCCTCGGGCGTCCCGATCCGGACGACCGTCCACGCGTACGGCGAGGGCCGCCTCGTCGACGGCCCGGACGGCCCCGAACTCGACCTCCCGGCCGACGGCGGCCCCGTGATCTACGCGCAGGCCGCACAGCACGGCCGCGAGGTGAACGGCACCGCGGTCCTCCGGCGGCTCCACGAGCGACTGACCGGCGGGTCCGGCGGGGCTCCGGACGCGGCCGCCCTCGACGGCACCCTCGTGACGGTCCCCGTCGCCGACCCGCTCACCTTCGACCGCGTCTCGTACACCACGCCGGAGCCGCTCGACTCGACCCACTCGAACATGAATCGCTGTTGGCCCGGCGACGACGAGGGGACGCTCCACGAGCGCATGGCGGCCCGGCTCTGGTCGTTCGCGAGCGCGGCGGACGCGATCGTGGACCTCCACACCGGGTCGCCGGCGATGCTCACGCACACCGTCTACATGCGCGGCGACGAGGAGTGCCGGTCGCTCGCGGAGGCGTTCGGGACCGACCTCCTGCTCGCGGAGGCGGCGGGCGACGAGGCGGACGCGGAGTGGAGCGAGCGCGGCTTCGCCGGCAAGCTCCGCGTCGCCGCCACCCGAGAGGGGATCCCCACGATCACGCCGGAGCTCGCGCACAGCCGCGAGGTCGTCCCCGAGGCCGTCGACGCCGGGTTGAAGGGGACGCTCGGCGTCCTCCGGCGGGAGGGGCTGCTCCCGGGCGACCCCGAGCCGTGGGACGGCACCGTCGCGCGGAACCACCTCGGACGCGTGAACGCCGCCGAGTCGGGGCTGTTCACCCCGGAGCGTGACCTCGCCGTCGGCGACGAAGTGGTCGACGGAGAGCGGCTCGGCGCCGTCCACGACCCGACGACGTTCGAGCCGCTGCAGACCGCGACGGCCGACCGCGACGGGATCGTCTACTCGATCGCCCGCGAGTCGACGGTCACCGCGGGCGCGACGCTCGTCGGCGTCGCGGAGCGGCTGGAGGAGTGACCGCCGGGGATCGGAGGCCGGGGCGCCCGCCGGCGCTCACGGCTGTCGCACGCGGATCTGTCCGTTCGCGTCGACGGTGACGAACAGGCGGCTGCGCACCTCGCGGCCGTGGACCGCGTCGCCGGCGCGGTCGCCGATCGTCTTCATCAGGTCCGGCGCGGTCTGGTTCACCTTCACGCCCGCCTCGTCGCAGGCGTCGTACACGCGCTTCGGGGCGTCGTACAGGTCCGTGCCGGCGTCGATCTCCACGCGGACCGGCGCGGCGAGCGCCTCCGCGAACGCGACCGTCTCGCGGGCCCGCTCGACGTTGTCGCGGGCGCTGGCCTCGACGCTAGAGACGTTCGCGCGCGACGTGCCGAGCCGGTCGGCGATGTCGGACTGGCGGAGCCCCCGCTCGCGGAGGGCGAGCACCTCCGCCTGTCGGTCGGTGAGGACGCTCTCGTCGGCGTCGAACCCGGCCCGTTCCAGCAGCTCGGCGGCGTCGACGTCCTCGACGTCGTCGGCCGCGTCAGCGGCGTCGGCCGGACCGTCGTCTGCGACCATACACGTCGCGAGGGGACGCTCGCTCAAAAAACGGTGGTTTCACCCCTCGCGTCGAGGGGTTCGGCCGGAGGGGGCCGATCGGCGGCGTCCGGACTGTCCGTGGGGTGGGGCCACCCCGGGACGCGCTCACTTGCCCCAGAAGTTCTCGCGGCTGCCGAGCCGTTCGCGCTTCGGCCGGTCGCGGCGGCGGTCGCCCTCGTCTTCCTCGTCGTCGCCCTCGGCCTCGGTATCGCCGTCGCCGTCGTCGTCCTCCTCCTCCTCTTCGGGATCCTCCGGGAGGCGTTCGACGACCTCCTGCGCGGTCGCGTGGCTCGACTTCACGCGGTGGATCCGCACCTCCGCGCGCGCCGGCGGGAGGAGCCCGTCGACGAGGATGATGAAGCCGTCGTCGGTGCGCCCCACGCCCGCGCCGCTCTCGTGGATGTCGTCGACCTCGACTATCACCTGTTCGCCGGGCTGGACCGGCTGCTGTTTCAGCTCGTAGATGGGCATGTCGTAGTGGTTACACCACTCCGCGCCGCCCTTGTTGCCGTAGTGTTGACACCCCATCCCCTCGATTCGCTCGTCGAAACTGGGGCAATCGTCGGCGAGTGGACAGTCCGCCATACCGTAGGAGAGACCGGCCGCCGTTGTAAACGTTTTCGACTGGCTGGGCGAAAATCCGGACTCTCGGCGGCTCACCCGGGTGAACGGCGGCCGATCCGTACGGCGCCTCCCCTCGCGGCCGAGCCCCGCTCACAGGAACTCGCGGACCTCCGAGTACCACATGTCGTGGTGGTCGACCGCGCCGACCGCGTCGGCGACATCGACCGCGATCGCGTGCCAGCAGCGCTCGCTCGGGTCCTCGGCGTCGAGGTTGTACGTCGCGTCCGCGCAGGTGCACTCCCCGTCCTCGACGACGTACTCGTCGTCGTGGCCGACGACGACGGTGAAATCGCGGTAGCGCTTCACGCGCCCCTCGCCGACCGCCTCGATCGCGCGCTGCCCGCGGTCGCCGTGCTCGCCGACGATTCCGGCGGCGATCGGGCCGGTGAGCTCGCCGGCCTCCGCGATCGCCGCCCGCCAGTCGTCGACCGGCTCCATGACCTCCCGTTCTCGGGCGTTCGGTTAAACAGCGTCGGTCAGACGGGGGCCCCGTCGAGGGGTCTACGCGGGCGGCGCGGGCGG
>NZ_NHPG01000073.1:0-77547 GCF_002252965.1 Halorubrum sp. Ea1 | reverse complement strand
TCTCCGGGACCGTCCGGTAGGTGAAGACGAGCGCGACGACGCTGCAGCCGCCGAACAGCCAGAACGTCGCGGGCGTGCCGATCCCGTCGAGCAGCACGGGGAACGAGAGCGCGACCACGAGGTTCGCGAGCCAGTTGACGACGGTGACGATCCCCATCGCGCTCCCCCGCACGGCGAGCGGATAGATCTCGGAGATCAGGAGCCAGAACACCGGTCCGAGCCCGATCGCGAAGAAAGCGACGAACGCCACGAGCGTCAGGGTGGCCAACCAGCCGAGCCCGCCGGTCGGGTCCGCGAACTGGAACACCGCGCCGGCCACGCCGAGGGTCCCGACCATGCCGCCGATACCGACGAGCAGCAGGGGTCGGCGACCGACGCGGTCGATGAGGAGGATCGCGACGACCGTCATCACCACGTTCACGGTCCCGATGGCCACCGACGCGAGGATGGACTGCGAACTCCCGAACGCGGTCGACTCCAAGATCGTCGGGGCGTAGTACATCACCGCGTTAATACCGGTAATCTGCTGGAAGACGGCGAGCCCGAGTCCGACGATCAGTGCGGGGCGCATCCACGGGCTGAGGAGATCGCGGATCCCGTTGCCCGACTGCGCCTCGACGGTCGCCTCGATCTCCGCGAGCTCGTCTTCGATGTCGCCGTCGCGCGTTCGTCGGAGCACCGCCCGCGCCTCCTCGGTCCGTCCCCGCTCGTAGAGCCAGCGCGGGCTCTCGGGCATCCGGACCATCCCGACGGCGAGCACGACGGCGGGGACCATCCCCGCGCCGAGCATCAGGCGCCACGCGCCGGCGCCCGAGAACGCGTAGTTGACGAAGTACGACGAGAGGATTCCGACCGTCACCATCAGCTGATTCAACGACGTGAGTCCGCCTCGGACCGACGGCGGCGCGATCTCCGAGATGTACAGCGGGCCGACGATCGAGGCGAAGCCGATGGCGACGCCGTCGATCATCCGGCCGGCGACGAGGACGGGGACCGTCGGCGCGACGGCCATGAGGAACGAGCCGGCGAAGAAGACGCCGGCCGAGAGGAGGATGAACCGCTTGCGACCGATGCGATCGGAGATGCGCCCCCCGATCGCCGCGCCCGCCGCCGCGCCGACCATCGCCCCGCTCACGACGATCCCTTCCACCAGCGCGCTCAGCTCGAACGCGGTGTCGATAAAGAGGATCGCGCCCGAGATGATCCCGGTGTCGAACCCGAAGAGGAGCCCGTTGAGCGCCGCGAGCGCGGAGACGACGTACACGAAGCGACCGGCGTCCCCGCGGATCACGGCCCGGATATCAGCGGTTGACATGACGTATCAACCCGTCCGTTTTCATCTTTTATTTAGAAGTCTTCTGATTTATTATTAATTTAAATAAATTAGATAAATTTCTGTCGGCGGAGATTGCTGGAATCTACGCCGTCTCCAGTAATATTTATTTTATACTGAGTAGTATCTTATCGGCTCACGGCGTCGGTCCGAAGACGCTCCGCGGGCTGGCGGCCTCGGTTCAGCGGGCACGTGGCCTTAACTCGGTGGTCTCGGTGCGAGAGAGGGATACGGCCGTAGATTCGGGTTCGTGACCGGCGGCGGCCCGGCAGGGGATCCGTCCGTCGCCGGACGTTACTCCAGCGTGTACGTCTCGTCGCCGTCGAGAACGACGGGCTCGGCGACGGCACCCGCGGCCTTCACCTCGTTGACGAACTCCCGCGTCTCGATCTCGATCGGCGGGAACGAGTCGTAATGCATCGGGAACACCACGTCGGCGCCCACCCAGTCGGCGGCGATGCCGGCGCCCGCGGGCCCCATCGTGAAGTGGTCGCCCGCGGGAAGCGCGGCGGCGTCGGGCTCGAGGTACGGCGCGATCACGTCGACCATCTCGGACATGAGTCCCGTGTCGCCCGCGTGGTAGAACGTCGTACAGTCGGGGTCGGACTCCTGGGTCGGCTTCTTGTCGCCGACCACGAAGCCGGCGGGCATCCCGGCGGAGTAGTCGGGGTCGTTCTCGATCCCGTTCGAGTGGTCCGCGCGGACCATCGTCACCCACGCGTCGCCGC
Source organism: Halorubrum sp. Ea1 (assembly GCF_002252965.1). Classification (NCBI taxonomy): domain Archaea; kingdom Methanobacteriati; phylum Methanobacteriota; class Halobacteria; order Halobacteriales; family Haloferacaceae; genus Halorubrum; species Halorubrum sp. Ea1. Next base: position 75,486 of record NZ_NHPG01000073.1, on the reverse strand, counting down.
ACTCGACGGTGCCGCCGATGTTCATCCCGCCGGCCGCGACCGAGTGTTCGAGACCGAACTCCTCCTGGACGTACGCGGTCAGCTCCGGCGTGGCGACCACGGTCGCGTCGGGGAACGCCGCGGCGTCGGCGACGTGGTCGCCGTGGCCGTGCGTCAAGAGTAGGTAGTCCGGATCGAGCTCCGCAGGATCGACGTCGGTCTTCGGGTTGTCGAAGAACGGATCGATCAGGAGCTCCGTGTCGTCGACGACGACGTGCCACGTCGCGTGGCCGTGCCAGGTGAGTTCCATGGTTCGTCCGGATCCTCTCGGCGAACAGTAATAAAAGTCGACGCCGCGGACCCGCTCTCGGGGACGGGAGTCGGACTCTTGAGTCGCGACTCGCGCGTTCGACCGGGCCCTCGTCCCGTCGGTCCGTGACGCGTCGGGAGAGGAATTAACACCGCTCCGACTCAACCGGTAGATCATGCCCTCCGAGCGGACCGGGAGCCCCCCATCCACCGACGCGTGTCGCGAGTGCGGCCGGACCCTCCCGCCGGACGCGAACTTCTGTCCCGGCTGCGGCGCCGAGGTGCGGACCGGCGGCGGCGTCGCGTACTGCGCCGACTGCGGCGAGCGGCTCGCGCCCGACGACGAGTTCTGCGCCGAGTGCGGGGCGGCGCGGCCCGGAGCAGGCGGTCGCGTGACCCGTCGACCCGACGATGCGGTCGATACCGAGGCGCGCCGCGCGTTCCGCGCCCGGGTGAGCGACCACCTCGACGACGGCTGGGAACTCGTCGAGGACCGCGGCGATCGGGTCGTCCTCGTCGACAGGGGGGTGGGCTCGATCCCCGTCCACGTGCTCCTCCTCCTGACGACAGGCGGCGTCGGGAACCTGCTGTACGGCTGGTACCACTACTCCGAGCTGGCCGAAACGCGGCGGCTTAGCGTCTCCGACGGCCCGATTCCGGACGGCGAACTCCCCGCACCAGACGGGAACGACGACCCGCTCGTGGCCCTCTCCGGGTACCTCTTGGGCGGCATCCTCCTGCTGATCGGGCTCGGGATCGCCGTCGTCTCAGCGAGACAGGGAGCGCTCCCCGGCGCGGCGTTCGGCGCCGCGTTCGCGCTCGTCGGCCTCGCGCTGACGCCGCCCGCGGAGCGACGTCTGCGCCGGCGACACGGGCTCTCCCGGTTCGGTCGGATCCGGACCGTCGACCACCGGGTGATCCGAGCGACGGAGCGCACAGAGTCCCCGTGCGTCGTCTGCGGCGAGTCCTTCGGGCGCGGGGTCGTCCGCCGCCGCCGCGACGAGACGGTCGCGGCTGGCGTGCCGGTCCGGACGCACGCGATCGAGTGAAACCGCTACTGCGAGGACTGCGCCCGCGAGGAGCTGTTCGGCGGGTCGGAGGGAGCGGCGGACGGCCGCGCCGAGAGCGTCGAGCCGACGGATCGCGTCGAGGCCGGGGGATCGACTGGCGACTGGGAGACCGTCGGATCGACTGACGACGCCGATGGCGACGGCTCGGGGGCGGCGACCGACCGCGCCCGCGACGGTTGACGCGGACGGCGTACCGGTCGAGGGGGGACGGACCAGACCGCTTATCAGCGTCTGCCCGACAACAACGCCCATGCAGGCGCTAACAGCGGCGCAGCGCGAGTTCGCCGAGCAGGCCGAAGCGGTCGCCGCGGAGTTCGCCGAGGACGCCTACACCTGGGGGGGCGACGTGCCGTGGGAGAACCTCCGGCGGCTCGCCGAGGCGGACCTCTACTGCCCGTCCATCTCCGAGGAGTACGGCGGGCAGGGCCGCTCCGACGTGGCGGCGATGCTCCTCACACAGGCGGTCGGGCGAGAGTGTCCCGACACGGGGTGGTTCACCTACATGCAGGGGATGGTCGGACCGCGGGCGATCGACCTCTTCGGGTCCGACGCGGTCAAGGAAGAGTACCTCCCCGCCGTCACCGCCGGCGAGAGCTTCGTCTCCATCGCCATCTCGGAGCCCGACGCCGGCTCGGACGTGGGGTCGATGTCGACCGAGGTGACTGAGGAGGACGGGAAGCTCGTGTGTAACGGCGAGAAGACCTGGGTCGGCGGCGTCCCCTTCGGCGACGCGGCGGTCGCCTGGGTCAGGTTCCCCGAGGGGCTCGGGTCGGTCGTGATTCCCTACGACGACCCCGGCGTCGAGATCGAGGAGGTGTACACGAACATGGCCGGGTACGCGCAGACGCACTTCACGATCGACGACGTCGTGATCCCCGAGACGCACGTCCTGACTCGGGGGACGGAGGCGTTCAAACAGCAGCTGGTCTCGCTCAACTGGGAGCGGCTCGGCAGCTCGGTGCTCACGGTCGCGTGGGCGGAGGCCGCGCTGGAGCAGGCGCTGGCGTACGCGACCGACCGCGAGCAGTTCGATCAGCCGCTCGACGAGTTCCAGGGGATCGAGTGGCGGCTCGCGGAGATGTACCGGAACGTCGAGACCGCGGCGTCGCTGGTGTATATGTCGGCCGCCGGCGCGCAGGGCCACGACCCCGCCCCGCCGCGGCTCCAGACATCGACCGCGAAGCTCCACTGCTCGCAGATGGTCGAGCAGGTCGCGAGCGAGGCGGTCCAGATCGTCGGCGCCCGCGCCTACCAGCGGGGCCACCCGCTGGAGTACCTCTACCGCTTCGCGCGGAGCCGCCGTATCGCGGCCGGCACGGACGAGATGCAGCTGAACACCATCGCTCGGGCGCTGAAGGAGGACGGCGTGCCGCCGGTCTCGGCGCGGTAGCGCCGGTCGGCCCGCTGCCGGTCTTCGTGCGGTAGCGCGGCGAGTCACCTCCCAGACGCTTGCGTCCGCCCTCGCTACTCGTCGTACGACCGGCCGTAATCGGGCTCGCGCTTCTCGTTGAACGCCGCGACCGCCTCCTCGTGTTCGGGGTCGATGACGCAGTCCCACTGGTACTCGGCCGCCTTCCGACAGTACTCGTCGAAGCTCTGTTGTGGATCGATCAGCCGGTTCGTGTGCCGGACGGCGGTCCTCGGCTTGTCCCGGATCTCCTCGGCGAGCGCGGTGGCGGCCGCGAGAGCGTCCTCGGCCCGCTCCGTAGCGAGCCCGATGTCGACGGCGTCCTCTGGAGTGATGTCCCGGCCGGTCAGCAGGTACTCGCGGGCCTTCGACTCGCCGATCAGCCGGGGAAGGAGCCACCCGCCGCCGTCGCCGGGGACGAGCCCGACGTTGACGAACCCCTCGCGCATGACCGCGTCGTCGGCGATCGTGCGCAGGTCGCAGGCGAGCGCGAAGTCGCAGCCGGCGCCGATCGCCGGGCCATTCACCGCGGCGACCGAGGGCGTCGCGGCCGTCCGGAGCCGCCAGACGAGCTGCTGGATGAGCCAGAGGAACGCCCCGTACTCCTCCGGGTACTGATCGTCCCAGTCGGGCATCTCCGTCGTGTCCGCCCCGGCGCAGAACCCGTCGCCAGCGCCCGTGAGGACCGTCGCGTACACGCCGTCGTCGCGCTCGGCCCGCCGCACCGCGTCGTTGAGTTCGAGGACCGTGGTCCGGGTGAAGGCGTTGTACACGTCCGGGCGGTCGATGGTGACCGTCGCGACCCCCTCGCTCACCGCGTACCGGACGTCGTCGTAGTCGCGCGCTTCCGCGTCGATTTCTCCGTCGGCTGTGTCGTCGGCCATACCGGACGGCGGGCCGGCCTCCACAAATAGGTGTGCGGTCGGCCGCCTTGCGTCGACCGGGAACGCTTTTTATCCGCGTCGCCCCACGCCGCACATGCACCGCGCACGGTTCCGCGACCCGGCCGGATCGATCCGCGAAGGCACCTACGATCCCGAGAGCGACGCCGTCGCCTTCGGCGGCGACGAGTACGCGCTCGACGACCCCGCGATCGACGTGCTCCCGCCGACCGACCCGACGAAGATCGTCTGTATCGGGCGCAACTACGCCGACCACGCGGCCGAGCTCGGCAACGACGTGCCGGATCGCCCGCTCCTCTTTCTCAAGCCGCCGAACGCGCTGGCGAGCCACGGCGACACGGTCACCGTCCCCGAGGGGAAAGACCGGATCGACTGGGAGGCCGAGCTGGCGGTCGTGATCGGCGAGCAGTGCAAGGCCGTCGACGCTGACGACGCGATGGACGTCGTCGCGGGGTTCACCTGCATGAACGACGTGTCGAACCGCGACGACCAGAACCGCGAGCAGAACTGGGTGCGCGGGAAGGCGTTCGACAACGCCGCGCCGCTCGGTCCGGTGATGGCGACGCCCGAGGAGGTCCCCGCGGACGCCGGCGTCGAGCTCCGAGTGAACGGCGAGACGAAGCAGTCGAGCGACCGCGAGCACCTCATCTTCGACGTGCCGACCCTGATCGAAGAGATCACGACGTACCTCACGCTGGAGGCCGGCGACGTCATCGCGACGGGCACGCCGGAGGGCGTCGGCGCGCTCTCCGACGGCGACACCGTCGAGGTGGAGATAGAGGGCGTCGGGACGCTCGAACACGACGTGCGCGTCCCCTGAGCGGCGGACGGGATCGCGCCGTCCGGCGCTCCCTGGGCCCCGATCGCACACCTCGTTTCCGGTGAACGCTTATGTATCGTCGGTTCGGTAACCAATACGTGAAGTCCATCTCGTTCTCGCGCTGACCGCGGCTCGCGACGACTCCGCGCACCCGTCTCCGCCCGCTTCGGAGGCCCCGGCCAGCGCCCGACCAGTGCGACCGAGAGACTCGGTCTCGGAGACAATCGCCCTCCGTTCCGGGGCGGTCCGCTCTCCGGCGACCTTCGACGCCTCTCGATCGCGCAGGGTATCGCTCCAGAACACGGTTCGTCGTCGCCGCCGCGTGCCGGACGTCGCGAGTCCGCGGTCGGCGGTGTCGAACCCCTCTCCGGGCCGACGCGAGCGCCCGACGACCCGATGTCACGAGACGAGAAATCCGACGACGAGACGCGAGACGGAACCGACAACGACCGACGCCGGACGCACCGCCTCGACGCCGGCCGTGCGCTGATCGCCGCGCGCGACGCCGACGTTCGCCCCGAGACGGACGAGATCCGCGGGCTCGCCCGCTCGGCGGGCTACGAGGTCGTCGGCGAGGTCACCCAGCGGCGCCGCGAGGACCCGACGTACGGACTCGGCCGCGGCAAGGCGGAGGAGCTGATGCGCCGAGCGTCGGTCGAGGACGTCGACGCCGTGATCTACGACGGCGAACTCTCGCCCGGGCAGACGGCGTCGCTCTCCGACCTGCTCCCGGACGGGGTCGAACCGATCGACCGGACGCGGCTGGTCCTCGACCTGTTCGCCGAGGGGGCCGGCTCGCGCGCGGCCGAGCTACAGGTCGAGCTCGCCCGCCTCGAGTACCTGAAGCCGCGGCTCCGGGAGCTCATCGCGCGCGACTACGCGACCGACCTCCGGTACCACAACGAGGACGACCGACGGGTCCTCGACGTGGAGCGTCGGATCGACGACGCTCGACGCGCCCTCAGCGAGGTGACGGAGGCCCGGAGCGAGCGGCGAGAGCAGCGCCGGCGGGCGGGGTTCGACGCGGTCGCGCTGGCCGGGTACACCAACGCCGGCAAATCGACGCTGCTCCGACGTCTCGCCGACGACGTCGACGGTCCGGGAACCCACGACGATCCGGGAACTCACGCCGACGTCGACGAGTCCGTCTCGGCCGCCGATCGCCCCTTCGAGACGCTCGACGTGACCACCCGTCGGGCGACGCTCGGCGGCCGACGGACCCTCGTCACCGACACGGTCGGGTTCGTCGACGCGCTCCCGCACCGAAGCGTCCGGTCGTTCCGCGCGACGATCGAGTCGATCCGCGACGCCGACGCGGTCCTGCTCGTCGTCGACGCCGCCGACGGTCCCGAAACGGTCGGCGACCGCGTCCGGACGACCCTCTCCGCCGTCGAGGAGACGGCCGGCCCGGTCGTCCCGGTTCTCAACAAAGTCGACTTACTCGACGGTCGCGATCTCCACGCTCGCCGCGAGGCCCTCGCGGACGCCGCGGCGGACCTGAACGCTGACGGCCACGCCGTCGCCGAGGCGCTCGAACCGGCCGTCCCGGCGAGCGCGCTCACGGGAGCGGGGGTCGACGCGGTCCGGGAGGCGCTCCGCTCGGCGCTGCCGACGGAGGCGACGACCCTCCGACTGCCGAACTCGGGCGCGGCGCAGGCGCTGCTGTCGTGGGCGCACGACAGCGGTGAGGTCCGCGACGTGACGTACGCTCCGGACGGCGTGACGGTCGCGTTCGCGGGTCGACCGTCGGTCGTCGCCGAGGCGGAGCGACGGGCCGCGGACCTCCGGTGAGCGGGTCCGATCCGGGATCCGTTCGGCCACCCTTAAGACCGACCGTCCCGGACGAACGGTCATGGAACCACGCGATCTCTCGGACCACTCGCCGTACGTCCCGGGACGAGGCGTCGAGGAGGTCGCCCGCGAACGCGGGATCGACCCCGACGACCTGATCAAGCTCTCCTCGAACGAGAACCCGCACGGCCCGAGCCCGGCGGCGGTCGAGGCGATCCGCGAGCACGCCGACCGCGTCCACCAGTACCCGAAGTCCTCGCATACGGACCTCACCGCGAAGATCGCGGAGAAGTGGGACGTGGCGACCGAGCAGGTCTGGGTCTCGCCCGGTGCCGACGGCTCGATCGACTACCTCGCGCGGGCCGCCTTAGAGCCCGACGACGCCGTCCTCGTCCCGACGCCCGGCTTCGCCTACTACGGGATGTCGGCCCGGTACCACCACGGCGAGGTGACGGAGTACGCGCTCGACGCGGCCGACGGGTTCGCGCAGGACGCGGAGACGGTCCTGAGCGCTTACGGCGGCGAGCGGATCGTCTACGTCACCTCCCCGCACAACCCCTCTGGGTCGACGTTGCCCCTGGACGACGTCGAGGCGATCGCGGACGCGACCGCCGAGGAGACGCTCGTCGTCGTCGACGAGGCGTACGGCGAGTTCGCCGCGGTCGACAGCGCGATCCCGCTGGTCGACGAGCGCGACGACGTGGCGGTGCTCCGGACGTTCTCGAAGGCGTACGGGCTCGCGGGGCTCCGGATCGGCTACAGCGTCGTCCCCGAGGCGTGGGGCGAGGCGTACGCCCGAGTGAACACCCCGTTCGCGGCGAACGAGCTCGCCTGCCGGGCCGCGCTCGCCGCCCTCGACGACGAGGACCACGTCGAGGAGTCGATCGAGTCGGCGCGGTGGGCCCGCGAGCACATCGCGGACGAGCTCGACGCGCCCACGGTCGAGTCGGCCGGCAACTTCGTGCTCGCCGAGGTCGGCGACGCGGAGCGGGTCGCCGACGCGGCCCAAGAGCGCGGCGTGATCATCCGTGACTGCACCTCGTTCGGCCTTCCGAACCACGTCCGGATCTCGACCGGCACCCGCGAGGAGACGCGCGAGGCGGTCGAGCGACTGAACGAGACGCTCGCCGACCTCGGCCTCGGTGTTCGGGCGTGAGCGGGAGCGAGCGAGACGCCGCCGGCACCGGCGCCGACGGCGCCCCCGCCCGCGTCGCCGTCACCGGCACCCCCGGAACCGGCAAGTCGACCGCGACCGCCCTCTTGGAGGGTGAGTACGACGTGATCCACCTCAACGACCGCATCAAGGGCGACGACGACCTCTGGACCGAGCGCGACGTCGAGCGCGACACCCTCGTCGCCGACCTCGACGCGGTGCGCGACCGCCTCGGGGAGTGGTCGGGCGTGCTCGACTCCCACCTCGCCCACCGCTTCGACGTCGACCGCGTGATTGTCCTGCGCTGTCGCCCGGAGACGGTCGAGACTCGGCTCCGTGAGCGCGGGGAGTCGGACGCGACCGCCGAGGAGAACGCCAAGCCGGATGAACCGTCTCGAGCTCTCGCTCGCAAGGCTCGCGAGAACGCGGAGAGCGAGGCGCTCGACGTGATCCTCTCGGAGGCCGTCGCGGAGCACGGCGTCGAGAACGTTTACGAGATCGACACGACCGACCGCGACCCCGCGGCCGTGGCCGACGAGATCCGCGCCGCGATCGAGGGCGAGCGCGAGCCGAGCGCCGGCACCGTCGACTTCATCGATTATATATGAGCCCGCCGCGACGGTCGGGACGGTAGATGACCCTCGACCAGTACCGCTCGGTGGCGGACCGCCTGCTCGGACCGTGGGTGCGCGCCGCCGCCCGGCTCGGGCTCTCGCCGGACCAGGTGAGCGCCCTCGCGTTCGGCGTCGCGGTCGCGGCCGCGGGGGCCTTCGCGGTCGGCGAACCGCTCTTCTACGCCGTCGGCGCGGTCTGCGTCCTCCTCAACGGGTGGCTCGACCTCGTTGACGGCGCGCTCGCGCGCCACTTGGAGGTCTCCTCGGACGGCGGCGACCTCCTCGATCACGTCCTCGACCGCTACGCCGACATCGCGATCATCGCGGGGTTCACGGTCGGGGTCGAGGCGTACGCCCTCGGCTTCCTCGCCGTCACCGGCGTCCTGATGACCTCGTACATGGGCACCCAGATCCAGGCGGTCGGCATCGGGCGCGAGTACGGCGGACTCCTCGGTCGGGCCGACCGACTCGCGCTGATGGGTATCGTCGGCCTCGTCGCCGCCGTCTACTCGACGCCGATCGTCGTCGGACTCAACGTCGTCGGCCTCCTGCTCGCGCTGTTCGCCGCGGTCGGGCACCTGACCGCGGTCCAGCGGTTCCTCGGCGCCTGGAGCGATTTATAAACCGGGCCGCCGAGCTGAGTGCGAATCTCGGCGTGATGATGCAGTTGTTTATATTCCGGACCGCGGTGTTGCCATCGGCTGTTTATCCCTGGTCGACGACTCTGCGGTGAACGCGTCCAAAGCCCCAGGCGACGAGAGCGACGCACGCTCGCTGCGCACCTCACTCGATCGCTGACGCTCTCTCGTTGCGGTGCTTGCGTCTCCTGCGTCGCTCTCGTCGCCTGCCCCTTTGAGTCCCACCCACATAGCACCGCAGCCTCACGCCTCCCCAGCCTCGGCGGACGGCCCGGCGCGGGCGGAGCCGCGCCGGCCCGCCGCCTCCCTCGCACGCGCTCTGAGCGGCCGCCATCGGCGGCCGCTCGGAGGCGCGCGCCACCGCGTCTACTCCTTATAAGCGATCGCCGCCGTGGCCGTGCCGATCGGGACCGGTGGAGAACGCCTCACTTACCGATACGCCCGACAGAAACGAGAGATACGGTCGACAGAAACGTGAGATACGCCCGACAGAAACGTGAGATACGGTCGACAGAAACGTGAGATACGGTCGACAGAAACGAGACGGGCGATTACGATCGCGTCGCCCGCGCGAACCACGTCTCCGGGTTCTGTCGCTTGACGCGGAAGCTCGGGAGCTCCTCGGCGTCGGTCAGGTCGAGCAGGAACCCCCGGACGGGCGTCGGGTCGCGGTCGCTCACGATGAAACACTCCTCGCCCGAGCCGAGCTCACGGAACCGCTTCTCGACGCGCTCTTTGCGCGTCTCCGGGTCGAGTCCGCGCAGGTCGACGGCGTCCGCCGGCGGATCGACCGACCACACCGCCTCGTACCGCTCGTCGATCGCAGCGGCGAGCTCTGTCGCGTACTCGGGGAGCGCGTCGGCGCTCGGTGCCGGCGTCGACTGCAGCTCCGGGTCGAAGGGGAGCTCCGCGAGGACGGGTAACTCGAGCGCCTCGATCGGGTCGTCGCCGCCGAACAGGTCGTGGGGCGTTCCGCACTCGTCGCAGACGAACTCGCCCATGTTCGAGACGACGCCGAGCACGGGCACGTCGTTCTCCTCGAACAGCTCCAGCGCCCGGGCGGTGTCGGAGACGGCGGCGTGGAACGGCGTCGTGACGAGGACGACGCCGTCGACCGGGACCTCCTGCAGGGTCGTCAGCGTCACGTCCCCCGTGCCCGGCGGCATGTCGACGACGACGCTGTCCGGGCCGCTCCACGCGGTCGTCTCGAACAGGTCCGAGAGCGCGTCGTGGGCCATCGCGCCCCGCCACGCGAGCGGGCCGTCGTCAGAGAGCAGCGCCATGCTCATCACCTCCAGCCCGCCGGCGTCGACCGGGACCGGGTTGCCGTCGTCGTCGCTGTAGACTGGGCCGCTCGCGCCGATCACCTCGGGGACGTTCGGGCCGTAGATGTCGGCGTCGAAGAGTCCGACAGAGGGGGTGTCCTGACTATCGCTGTTACCCGCCGCGAGCGCGCATGCCAGCGTCGTCGCGACCGTCGTCTTCCCGACGCCGCCCTTCGTGCTCGCGACCGCGATCACCCGGTCCGCGGTCTCTATCCCAGACGACCGCCCGTCGAGGTCCGGTTTCGGATCGGCCCCTTCGACGCGCGCGTTCGAGACGCCCCGCGCGTCAGAGACCGCCTGCACCATGGCGGCCGACACCCGCTCGGCGGCGTCCCGCGGGAACTCCCGCAGGTCTGCGGTGATCGTCGCGGTGCCGTCGGCGACCTCGACGTCCTCGATCACTCCGGCCTCGAACACGCTGACTCCGGCGTCCGGGTCTCGGACCTTCCGGAGCGCGGCCTCCGCGGCGTCGGCGGGCGATTCCTGAGCGAGCGGTTCGTCGGTGTCGTCGGATCCGTCGGCTTCGTCGGGGGTATCAACGGTGGGATCTGTCATTGGTGTCGGTGTGGTTTGGATCGGTGGGGTGTCGGCGCGGCTGCGATCGGCGGCTCCGGACCCGAACGGTTCACAGGTCCGGCCGGCGGTTGAGCGTGCTCTCGCCGGGCAGGTCGGCGCTGTCGTTCTCGGTGCCGCCGCTGAACTGCCGCCGGAACTTCCCCGGGTCGGCGTCGAGCGCGCGGACGGCGGTGCTCCGGACGACCTTCGACTGCGTCTCGTCGTTCGCGACCGCGTCGAGGCGGGCCGCGGCGCGCTCGGCGTCGACGCCCGCGAGCAGGTGGACCGCCCACTCCCGAAGGCGCTCGCTGTCAGCGTGCGACAGCTCCAGCAGGACGGGGCACAGCGCCTCGCCGCGCAGCTTGAACAGCGAGACCATCGCGTTCCTGACGACCGCGTGGTGCTCGTCGTCGAGCGCCGCCTCGATCGTCGGCGCGTACTCGCTCCGGCCGATCCGGTCGAGCGCGACGACCGCCTCGGCGCGGACCCACGGGTCGAGGTCGTCACACGCCGCGACCGCGGCCTCGCCGGCCCGCCCGCCGCCGAGTTCGCCGAGCGCCTCGACGGCGAACTGGCGCACGTCGGCGTCGTCGTCCGCGAGGCCGTGCTCGATCAGCGCGTCGACTGCGGCCTCGGTGGGCCGCCCCTCGCCGAGCGCCAGCGCGGCTCGTCGGCGCTCGACGGGGTCGCCGTCGACGAGGTCCGCGATCTTCTCGGCGACGTCGGTCCCCCGGAGCGGCGCCGTGTCCGTCGCCTGAAGCTCTCGGGGAGTCGCGTCGCCGATCGTCACGTCGCGGCTCACCTCGATGTCTTCGAGCCCGTCGGGTTCCTCGCCGAACCCCGGGCTCTCCTCGGGGTGGACCCGGGGGTCGGTGGGGCCGTCCGTCGCCTCGTCGGGGTCTCTCATCGGGCGCTCACCTCCCTCGAATCCGTCGAGTCCGGCGCGTTCCCCGCCTGCGCGCCGAACGGCTCGTCGGCATCGAGCGCCACGAGCGCGGCGCCGAGACAGACGGCGGTCGCGGCCCCCGGCGTCGCCGGGACGCCCGCGGCAAGCAGGAGGACCGCACCGATCGCGAGCCGCGCGTCACCGTCGCGGAGCCCGGCGACTGCGGCGGCGACACCGCCGAACGCCGCGGTCGCGACGAGCAGTGACGGGATCCCGACGACGGCGAATCCGACGAGCAGCGCGCTCCCGGTGACGAACGGGGCGGCGGCGCTCGCGGCGACGACACCCGCGAACGCGAACGCACCGGCACCGAGCGCGACCCGGTCGCGCTCGGCCCGCACCGCGAGGAGGGTCACTCCCGCGAGGAAGGCGACGGATCCGGCCACACGGTAGGCGGAACCGACGATGCCGGCCGTCGCGACGAGCGAGAGCCCGACGGCGAGCGCGAACGCCAGCGCGAGGGCTCCGCGCCGGAGCTCGAAGTAGGTCGCCGGCACTCCCAGCGCGCGGGCGAACGCCAGCGCCGCGCCGCCCGGAATCGCGACGGCCGCGGCGACCGTCGCCGAGCCCGAGATCGTCGCGAGCACGCCGAACACACCGGCGAACAGGAGCCCGACGCGGACCGCGGACCGCCTCGTCGAGAGCGCGACCGCCGCGAGCGCAACCCCTGCCGCGAGCGCCGCGACCGTCCCGACGACCGGGACCAGTCGGGGCGGAAGCGCGGCCGGCTCGAACGGGGCGTTGTACAGCACGCGGACCGCGGTCGCGACCCCGGTGGCGACGGCGACGAGCAGGCCGATCGCCCCGACGCGGCCGCCGAAGCGACCGAGGGCCCCCGGAGAGGCCGCCCGGGCGCTCACGCTTCCCGTCGGCGAGCTCACGGCCTCTCACCCCCGTTCGGACCGTCCGAGGTCGCGTGCTCGCGCTCCCCGCCGACGCCGGCGTCGAGCCGGACCGCCAGATCGTCGATATCCGCGGCGACGAACGCGTCGAGGAACCGGCTGAGGCGGCCGTAGACGCTCGTCCCGGGCTCCTCGTCGAGGGCGCTCCATAGCCCCGACGCGAGGACGGAGAGGTGCCTGTCGTGGAAGTCGAGCCGCGCGCGGTCGAGGTTCGCCGGTTCGGCGGCGTCAGTCGAGTCGCCGCCGACGGTTGCGTCGCCCGCGGCGGCCAGCCGACAGAGGTACCCCGCGAATTCGAGTTCCAGCCGGGCGTGATCGTGGTGGCGGCGCTCCTCGCCGCCGATCTCGCACCCGAAGTGCTCGTACGCCCGAGCGAGGTCGAGGTTCACGTCGTTCCACGACACCTCCGAGCGGTACGTCGACTCGTACAGCGACACCGGCGGCCCCTGATTCTCGACCGTCCCGTCGGTCCCGTCGATCACTTCGGAGTAGCCGACCACGAACAGGTCGTTGTACCGGGCCGCGAGCGTCTCGCGGTCGTCCTCGACGGTCAGGTCCGGCGGGTCGACGTCGAGGCCGCTCCGCTCGACGAGCGTCCCGACGGCGTCGTCGAGCGAGCCGTCCGCGAACCGCTCGTAAAGCCCTTGGCTCGGCTCGGTGAACGCCGCCGCCACAAGCGCGTAGACGTTCCCGCGGGCGGCGGTCTCCTCGTCGACCGCGCCGCTCGGAAGCTCCGTGTCGAGTCGCGAGCCGTCGCGTTCGGGCGTCGACCCCGACACGGTCACTCACCCCTCGTCCGGCGGATACCCTCGACGGTCACGAGCGTGGTGAACACGACGGCGATGCCGGCTAACGCCCACAGCACCGTCTCGTACGGCGCCCCGCCATCGTCCGGGTCGAGTGAGAGATAGTACCACTCGCTGACCGCCTTCTGGCCGGAGCGCTCCTCGTTCGCTCCCTGCCAGACCGCGAACGCGGCGTTCACGTCCTCGTTCGGGGCGATATCGGTCACGTTCGCGCGGTCGGACGCAAGCGGCCGGCTGAACACGACGGTCCAGCGGTCGCCGCTGTGTGCCGCGTTCGTCTCCACCGCCGACTCCGGAATCTGCGTCGTGCTCCCGGCGCCGCCGGCGAGCAGCGACTCCGTCCCGTCGGCCCCGTTCCAGTACCAGACGTTCACCCGGTTGTCGGTCGACCCCATCGCGATCGGCGGCCGTTCCTCGGACGAAACGGGGAGCTGGACCGCGGTGGAATCGGCGAACGCCCGCAGCGAGTCGGTCGACGTGTTCGCGGACGCGTCGCTCCACGACAGCCGGAGGTAGAGCCGCTCGTCGGTCCGTGCGGCCGCGACGCTGGCGGAGTCGACCGCGGCGTCGGATCCGCCCGGCACCGCCGCGCCGGAGCTGCTCATCGGCACGTCCACGGTCTCGACCGACTGCCACGCGTCGCCGGTCGGATCCGCGAGGTCGCCGGCACTCGACTGCTGCTCGACCGGGATCTCGTAGGCCGCACGGGCGTCGACGATCATCGGGAACGCCGCGGTCGCGACCACGACGGCGAGCGCGAGCGCCGCCGCAACGGCGAGCTCCCGCGACCCGATTCCGCCGAGAGTCGTCGCATCGTCAGCCGTCATCGTCGAACACCTCCAGCCGGTATTGGTCGTCGTTGTTCACGGTCGAGAGGATCTCCATGAGTTCGCTCTCTTCGCCGCGCTCGACCTTCTCCCGCTCACGGGTGATCGTGTTGAGCGCCGACTCCACCTCAGGGCCGAACAACTCTTCCAGGTAGTTGCGCGGGATACGGTCGGCGTCCACCGTCTCGCCGCTCTCCGAGGTTTGTGGCGGCGCGTACGGCGGGATGTAGTAGACGTTCGGCTCCGTCCGGTACTCGGGGTGGAGCCGCAAGGCGACCTCGTACTCGTTGACGAGCTTGTGTATCGGGCCGTCCTCGTCGTCGAGGAAGCCGACGTGCCGGAGCTGCGGCGGGCAGTCCTCGGCGCACGACGGCGGCCGGACCTCGCCCTCTGGCCCCTCCCCCTCGATCCGGGGGTAACAGAAGATGCACTTCTCGCTGGTCTTCGTCTGCGCGTTGTAGAACACCTTCTTGTAGGGACACCCCTCGACGCAGTAGCGGTAACCGCGACAGCGGTCCTGATCGACCAGAACGATGCCGTCCTCCTCGCGCTTGTAGATCGCGGATCGCGGGCACGCCTCCACGCAGGAGGGGTGCGTGCAGTGGTTGCAGATCCGAGGGAGGTAAAAGTAGTACGAGTTCGGGTACTCGCCGGCGCCCTCGTCCTCGTCCCAGTTCGGCCCCCAGTCGGCGTTCTCCATGGGGCGGAGCGGCTCGTCGCTGCCCTCGTACATGATCGCCTCGTGGTTGAAGTCCCACGCGCGACCGTAGTCCTCTTGCTCCGGGAGTTCGCCGGGCGTTCGGGACTGTCCCTCCTCGTCCCAGCCGCCGCCCATCTCCTCCCAGTCGCGCGGGTAGCCGGCGCCGGGCTTCGTCTCGACGTTGTTCCAGTACATGTACTCGCGTCCCCCGGACTCGGTCCAGTTGGTCTTACACGCGATCGTACACGTCTGGCAGCCGATGCACTTGTTCAGGTCCATCACCATCGCCACCTGGTGATCGACGCCCTCCGCGAGCGGGACGTCGCCGTCCTCGGTCTGGCGGGCGCCGTCTTCGGTCTGGTGAACCGTGTCGTCAGTGGTCTTACTCATCAGTCGTCACCTCCGAGTAGGTCCGAGATGCGACCCAACGCGCCGCGCGACTCGGACCCCGAACGGAGCGACGCTGACCCCGCTTCCGACGCCCCGAGCGAGTCGGAAACGATCGACGCCGCCCCCGATTCGACCTTCTCGACTTCGATCCGAACGTCGCTGTTCACGCCTGTCGGTCCCCAGTAGTTCGGGAAGAAGTGGAGGTGCTCGCCCGTGTCTTCGGGGTACTGGACGAGCTGCGTCGGCTTCATGTACATCGGCACGAGCGAGTTGAAGTTGTTGCGGTCGGGATACTGGAACCGTTCCCAGCTGAAGAAGTGCCGGACCGTTCCCGGCTCCCCGCTCGGGTAGATCTTCGCCTGCACCTCCACGGAGTCGAGGTCGTTGTACACCCGCACGGTGTCGCCGTCCTCGATCCCCCGTTCCTCGGCGTCATCGGGGTTGAGATAGACGGTCGGCTCGCCGCGCTGCAGTCGGAGCATCTTGCTGTCGTCGCGCCACGTCGAGTGGATCGCCCAGCGGCTGTGGGGCGTGTTGTAGCCGAGCGGGTACTCCGACTTCTCCTGTAACACCGGTGCCTCCTTGTGCGTCGGGAGCTGCTCGTCGAGCTCCAGGAACCAGTCGTGGTCGATGTAGTACTGCTGCCGCCCGGTGAACGTCGGCCACGGGTTCTTGTCCTGCACGTAGTCTTTCCACGGCGCGTACGCCTCGCCCTCCTCGATGTCCGACGACCAGTGGTCGCCGGCTTCGAGGAGGCGCCGCGGCTGCTCTTCGATGTCGTCGAACGTGAGCTGCTCGTCGGCGCCCTCCGGGTTCGACTCCTCGGAGTTTTCGAGGATGAACTCCGCGGCCGCCTTGTCCTCCGCGAGGGCGCCGGGCTCATCGTCGAGCCAGTCGCGGACGTAGTCGTCGTGAATCGACTGGAGGTCGATCTGTCGGCCGAACTTCCGGTCCTCGACCGGTTCCACGCCGCTCTCCTCGGCGAGCTCCTGAATCTTCGCGGCGAGCTCGCGGAAGATCTGCCAGTCCGTCTTCGACTCCCCCAGTGGCTCGACCGCCGGCGTGAACGGGTGCACGTAGGTGTGCATGTCCGTCACCGACAGGTCGTGTTTCTCGTAGTGGCTCGCCGTCGGCAGGACGATGTCGCTGTTGAGCGCCGTCGAGTCCATCCGGAAGTTGATGTCGACGACCAGATCGAGCTTCGGCCACAGCTCCTCTTCGAGCGCGATGTTCCCCTTGGCCTGATTGAAGTAGTTCCCGCGCCAGACGAACATGAGTCTGGGGTCGGGGCGGCTGCCGTCGTCGCGCTCGCTCGGGTACAGCGGCATCCACCCTTTGTCGATCGACTCCCGGATCTTCGCCGCCGTGTCCGGGTCGGTGTTCTCTAAGATTCCGGCGTGGTAGTACGTCCACAGCGTCGTCGGGACGCCCCGGACGCTCCCGGTCGGGAACGAGAGATTCTTCCAGCCGTTGAACGTCCAGATCTTCTCCTGACCGACGTAGTGGTCGAGGCCGGTCCCCTGTCGGCCGAGGTTCCCCGTGAGCGTGACGAGCAGCTGGATCGCGCGGTTTCCGAGATCGTTGTGGTACCAGTCGTTGACCCCCTTGCCGTGGATGATCTTCGCGCGATCGACGTCGGCGAACTCGCGGGCGATCTTCTGGTGGGTCTGCTCGCCGACGCCGGTGATCTCGTTGACCTGCTCGGGGGTGTACTCCGACAGCTCGTCGCGGAGGTTCAACCACACGGAGCGCGTCTCGACGTCGCCGTCGGTCGTGTCGACCGTGCGCTCGACGGCGAGTTCGGGGTCGAAGTCGAGCTCGATGCTCACGGAGTGGTCGTTCTGGCCGTCGCGCTCGCCCAGCGATCCGGGCGCGGTGCGGAGGGTGCCGTCGGCGTCCTGCATGACGAACACCTTCTCCGGCCGGTCGGCGTCGACGTTGAGCCCGGACACCTCGCTCGCGCGGAGGAACTTCCCGGTGTCCTCACGGACGAGCAGCGGCATGTCCGTCTGCTCTTTCAAGTGCGCCTCGTCGTACAGCCCCTCGTCGACGATGGTGCGCGCCATCCCGAGCGCGAGTGCGGTGTCGCTCCCGGGCTCCGGCCCGATCCACTCGTCGCAGTGGATGGCCGTCTGGCTGTAGTCGGTGAAGATCCCGACGCGCTTGGCGCCGTCGTACCCAGCTTCGAGGAAGTACTTCGCGTCGGGGATCCGCGTGACGTTGATGTTCGATCCCCACGCGATGATGTAGTCGGCGTTGTACCAGTCCGCGCTCTCGGCGTTGTCGGTCTGGGTTCCCCACGTGATCGGCTGTCCGGGCGGAAGGTCGGAGTACCAGTCATAAAAGGAGTGACTGACGCCGCCGAGCAGGTTGACGAGGCGGCTCCCCGAGGCGAACGACACCGGGCTCATCGCCGGAATCGGAGTAAAACCGCTGATCGCGTCGTACTCCTCGTCTTCCACGGTGTCGATGACCTCCTCGGCGATCTCGGTGAGCGCCTCGTCCCAAGAGATCCGCTCCCACTTCCCCTCCCCGCGCTCGCCGGTCCGGCGGAGCGGGTGTGTGACGCGCTGGTCCGCGTTCACGTAGTCGGTGAAACACGCCCCCTTCTGACAGCCCCGCGGGTTGGGGTCGGGAAGCGACTCGTCGAAGCGCGGGTAGTCACCGGCCTGCTCCTCGCGCCATACCTGCCCGTTCCGCGTGTACACCTGCCACGAGCAGCTGCCCGTGCAGTTGACGCTGTGCGTCGAGCGGGCCTTGTCGTCCCAGTCCCACTCCTCGCGGTAGAGGTCCTCCCAGTCTCGGTACGGGTAGCTCCCGATCGGGTCGTCGACGACGTCCAGCGCGGTCATTTCCGTGAGGTCCTGCGCGGATCCCAGCCCGGTGGCGCCGACGGCGGCCGCTGCCCCGACCCCTTTCAGGAAGTCGCGGCGCGCGGCGCCGCTGCCGTCGCGTGTCGATTCGCTCGGTGTGTCTGTCTTGTCTGTCATTGTTTCTCTATGAGAACGGTTGCGAGGCCGAGCGCGACGCCGAGCGCCGCGAACGCGACGCCCTCGGGGGTACCGCCGCCCGCGTCCAGCCCGGCGGCTATCAGTCCCACGCCGGCCAGTTTCGTCGCTCGATCCGCCCAGCGGTACCGGCGGGGCGACAGCTCGGCCAGCCGGAACGCGCTCAACTCAGTCATCGCTCGATCCCTCCGTGGCCGACGCGGTTCCGTCGTCTTCCGACATCGTCGGCTCCGCGCCGCCCTCTCCCGAATCGTCCTCGAAGCCGCCGAGAATCGCGTAGGTGAGGGTGCCGGCCGCGGCCGGGACGAGAACGAGCGTCGCGGTCAGGTACGGTCGGAGCACCGCCGTCGACGTACCGAGTATCTCGGCGAGGATCACGTCCATCCCGGCGATAGAGGCCACCATGACGAGCGTGACCCCGAGGATGCCGACCGCGGTCGGGAACGGGCGGTCGAGGTAGTTCCGGGTGAAGTGTTCCGGCTTCTCTGCGCGGTCGATGAACGGCCAGACCGCCACGGCGACGAACACCAGGCTGGGCAAGAGCAGACCGCCCACGAACTCCGAGCTGATGTGGATCCCGAGCACGTCGAAGCTCAGCCACGAGGGAGTGAGCTTTAAGAATCCGTACCCCCACATCAGGAACCAGTCCGGCATGACGAGCGACGGCGTCGACGCCGGGTCGTTCGGGCCGTACTCGGCGATGTTGTGAACGGGAAGCAGCCCCGCGAGTAGCGAGAGCACGGCCATCGTGAGGAAGAACACGACCGCGCTCACGGCGGCTTGGTTCGGGAACGCGGGGAGCCCGATAACGACGCTGTCGTCGTCGCGGTCGATCAGGCGCGCGCCGCCGTCCGGCGCTTCGGCGCCCCCGCTCGCGCTCGGAGCGTCGCCGCCCGCTCCCGCGGCGCCCCCGCTCACGTCCGCGCCGGTCCCCGCGGCGGCGACGTCCCCGTCGCGCCGCGCCTCGGTGTGTTTCTGCCGGACGAGGATGGCCATATGTACGGCGATGAGTCCCGCGATCGCGGCCGGGATGAGGAAGACGTGGAGGAAGAACAGGCGCGGGATCGTCGCGCTCGTCGGGAATTGCCCGCCGAACACGATGCTCGCGAGCGGGTCGCCCACGATCGGGACAGAGGCGGCGACGTTGTAGCCGATGCCGACCGCCGTGCTCGCGAACTCGTCGTACGGGAGCGAGTACCCGGTGTACGCGGCGAACATCGCCAGCCCGGCGAGGCCGGTCCCGACGAGCCAGTTCGGCTCGCGCGGGTTGCGATACGCCCCGGTGAAGAACACGCGGAGCATGTGCAAGGCGATCGCGGCGACGAACAGGTGCGCCGCCCAGTGGTGCATGCGCCGCAGGAACATCCCGAACGGCACGTCGTAGGTGATGTTGAGGACGCTCTTGAACGCCGCCGGCACCTCTTGGCCTTGGTACTGCGCGACGCTGCCGCCGTACTCGACGGCGGCCGTGCTCGGCTCGTAAAAGAACGCGAGGAACGTCCCGGTCGAGACGAGGATGCCGAAACAGAACAGCGCGACCTCGCCGAGCAGGAAGGAGTCCTCCGCGGGGAACGCCTTCCCGAGGAAGTCGCTCCCGCCCTCTAGGTCCAGCCGCGAGTCGACCCAGTCGTAGGCGGACTCGGCCCGGTCGGTCGCGGCGTCGATCCGGGACATCACTCACCCCCCGGGCCGACCGGCCCTCGGAAGTCGCCCGTCGCGACGAGGTAGCCGTCGCCCGAGAGCGTGATCGGGAGCTGCGGCAGCGACCGCGGCGCCGGCCCACCGACGACTTCTCCGCCGGTTACCGGGTCGAACCGCCCGGAGTGACACGGGCAGACGAGCACGTCGCCGTCGCGGTCGGCGACCATACAGCCCGCGTGAGTACACACCTTCGAGAACGCGGCGTACCCGCCGACGGTGTACTCGTCGCGCACGTCGTCGCTGTACGCCGACTCCTCGAAGCGCACGAGCAGCGTCGGGGCGTCTTCGATCCCCGGACGCGGCTCGGGGAACACCGTGAGCTGTTCGCCCGGAGCGATGCGGTCCTCCGTGATCCGTTCGCCGACGTCGTCGACGAGGGGGATCCCGTCTTCGTACACCGGTCCCCGATACTTCGTGTCGAACACCCGAGTGAGCCCGGCGACGGGGGCTGCGAGACTCCCGACCGCGGTGATCCCCCCGACGGTCGCGAGGACCTTCGCGTAGTCACGGCGCTTGAGTTCGGCGCGCGCGTCCCGCCAATACGGCCGGTAGATGCTCGGATTGACCGCGGGCCCGTCGTCGTTATCCGGGCACGCGTCGCACAGCTCGCCGTCGCCGGCGTCGGTCCGCCCGCCAGGGCCCTCGTCTCCGTGCGACGCGGCGTTCGGCGGGGCGTCGGTTCCGTCTCCCGTCGGTCGTGGGTCGGTTACGTCGTCTTCCATCAGTGGTCCCTCCGTTCGGCGACTTCGACGTGAGGCATGAACCACGCGTAGTACGACACCGTCGAGCCCAGCAGCGACATGAACAGCCCGAAGGCGTAGATCCCGAAGTACTGGGTCCGGGCGAGCGTGAGGTACTCGGCGGTGAGCAGCGCAGAGAACACTATGGCGAGGGCGGTGAGCCCGCCCATCGCGACGAGCCCCTCGATGGCGTCGCTCGCGTCGTGGTACTCGACGACCCACCGGTCCTCGGTCTCGAGCCAGGGGAACGTCGCTCGATTCACTCCCTCCGGCGGCGGTGCGTCGAGTCCGCCGCCGTCTGTGGCCGTTGCCTCTGTTGTGTCGGCCGCATCGCCCGGGCCCCCACCGCTCGCGTCGGGCCGCGCGGCCCGGTTCATGAAGCGGTGAAAAAAGGCCATGGCTCCCAAGAGGCCCAGCAGCGCGACCCAGACGATCACGCCAACCTGACTCGGCGAGAGCTTGTTCGGCGTGTCTACGAACCCCTCCAGCGGTTGCATCTCGCTCACGCTCTGGTCGATCCGAACCTCCTCTGACGGCGGCTCGCCGTGGAGCCCGACGTACCACGTCGGCAGCAGCACGGCGAGCACGATGAGGAGGATGGCAATCGTTCGTCGGTCCATTGTGTTGTATCGTGTGTCGTGTCGATGAGCCGGCTCAGCGGCGCGAACGCGCTCCCGCGGCGCCGGCCCACCGTCCGCCGCGGTGATCGCTCGTGAGATCTCGATTCCCTGTGGGCGTCTGGTCGGTGTTACTTACGGTAGACAGATCTCTGACATACTGTAACGTTGGACCGGAAACGAACAACTAGCTACTCCCGAACTGTTCGGCGGTTTAAATACGGTCGCAAAACCACCGGGCCGGCGTCGGTGTCTTCCGAGTCGTCGTCGAACAACTGGGACAGCAGGGTCGCCGTCACGAGCGAAGGGCTCCGAGACGGTCGACGTGGCCAGACCGAGTTCGGACCGCTAAGCGACGGCGCTACTGGTCGGCGGACGCGTTATCGTCGAACCGCGAGCACGGGAGCGTTCGCGTGCCGGACGACCTCATCGGTGATGCTGCCGAAGACGATGCGTTCCGCTCCGCTTCGGCCCTTTGTACTCATCACTACGAGGTCGATATCGTTGTCGTCGACGTACTCCGTGATCACCCTCGCCGGGCTACCGACCTCGACAGCGATGGTCGCCTCGACATCGTCGGGCGCGGTTTTCGAGACAATCTTCTCAGCCGCCGACACTCGTTCGGTTCGCCGCTCGGCGAGCTCCGCTTCGTCACGCCCGGCGGTGCCGAGACCGCTCGCGAGTTCGACGATCGAGAGCACGTGTATCGCCGCGTCGTATCGCTCTGCGTGGCTGAATGCGTGTGTCGCGGCGCTGGTCGTCGCCTCGCTGCCGTCCGTCGGAAAGAGGATGGTCTCGTACATTCTGTGGGATCCGTCGAATCGTCGGTCGGTGTCGTTCGGATGGCGGTCGTTGAGTCACTGTCGACGGGCGATAAGCACTGCGTCGGCAAGCACGTCGTGGCCGATCGGAACAAGGTGAACGACCGCACCGATCGCGAAGATGTTCAGCGTGACGAACGCGCGTAGCGGGCCGAGGCTCCCCGCGAGGAGACCGAGCGTCACCACGCCGGTCGCGGCGTAGACGACGCGCTCTTGGTGTCGTATCTGTGGGCTCTCCCAGTTGTACAGTGCGGTGACGAGGTAGCCGATTCCGAGTACCGCCAACCACGGGTGCCAGTACGCGTACTGCAACATCGCGGACGGGACGAGGTCAGCGAGGGCGGCGACGTTAATGACGGTCGCGGCGACGTTCAGGCCACCCCAAACTAACCAGACGCGGTTCCGCCGTACGGTCGGTGTGGTATACGTCACGCCGAAGAACACGATTCCGACGGTCAACACCATCCAGACGACGACGATCGACTGGATCAGTCCGAACGGAGCGAGACCCGGGTTACGACTGAACAGCCACGAGATTCCCCATCCGAGAACGCCTTCGAGAAAGCCGAACAACAGCAGTCCGTCTCCGGGAAGCGGCGGCGACAACAGCCGCCGAAAGTACAGTACCAACGCGATCCGTGACCGGTGAAGTCGACCGGACCAGTCCGATGTTTCATTAGTCACGGGCGGTCTGGCCCCTGTAACCGGCAGTCGTCGATACCGCCTCGTTGCGGCGGCGCCAGTGGGACATACCGTATGGTAGAACGGGAGACGGAAAGTATCGGGGGTCGTTCGCTCGACCGCACGCGACAGCGACGTATAGTCGAGCGGTCGCGGGCCAAGCGATCGCGACCGAACGGCGACCAATATTCCCGTCCACTCTGTTCGGATCGTTGCTCACGGCGGGCCACCGGGTGAGCTCCGGTGCGTCGCGGCCCTCGATTTGCCCAGGTCTCCGGCGTCTCCGCCGAGGGAACGTTTAAAAGCGTCCGGCCGGAACGAGGGGGTATGCCAACCTTCGAACTGAACCTCTCGGACGACGTCTACGCGGAGTTCCAGCAGCTCGCCGACCAGGAGTTCGTCTCCGAGGAACAGGCCGCGGAGGACCTCATCGCCTCCGGCATCGAGGCGTACAACGTGAGCGTCGTCGACGACGAGCCGCGCGACGAGATGCTGGACGGCGCGGAGAACAACATGTTCGACACCGCCGAGGACCCCGGAAGCCTCGAAGACGACCGGCTGTAGGCGACCTCGGTCTCGTCCCGACTTTTCGTTCCCGTCAGTACCCCAGCCCCAGCGCTCGGTTCGCGAGCAGCGTGACCAGCCCGAGCGTCATCACGCCGGCGAGCAGGCCGAACGCGACGCCCCAGCCCGCGACGTCGGAGACGGTCCCGACGACGACGCTACCGGACGCGCCGAGCACCATGTAGGCCGTTCGGACGAGCCCGAACCCGGCGCCGCGCTCGGCGTCGGAGAGGAGGTCCATGAACCGGGACTGAACGGGCGCGCCCCACGACATCGCGACGCCGACGAGACAGACGGCGGCGACGGTGGGGCCGAGCCCGAGGTCGAAGCGCGCCGTCGCGACGAGGAGCCCGTAGCCGGCGATCCCCGCGCTCATCGTCCCCATCGCCGTCACGTCGCGACCGAACCGGTCGGAGAGCGAGCCCGTGACCGGTTGGGTCCCGCCGTGAACGAGGAAGTACAGCGAGAACAGCAGCGCCGACAGCGCCGTCGAGAGCCCGCTCCCGACGTCGAGGAACGTCGGGAGGAACGAGGCGGTCGCCTGCCACGAGAACGCGCCCATCGTCGCCAGCGCGGTCGTGTAGAGGATCGGCGGCCGCGAGAGCAGTTCGAGGAGCGGCGCGAGAGCGAACCGCTCGCGCATCGGCTGATCCGGGCGGATCGGCTCGGTGGGCCGCACCCGCCACGCGAACAGGGCGAACACGGGTACCGCGACGGCGACGCCGAGGAGGATGCCGGCGCGCCAGCCGTACCGGGAGCCGACGAGCGCGGCGAGGGGCGGCGCGGCGAGCCCGGCGATCGGGCCGCCCGCGACGTGGACGCCGATGGCGCGGCCGATGTCGTCGAACTGCTTCGCGAGGAACGTCGTCGCCACGGAGTAGTGGAGTCCGGCGCCCGCGCCGAGCGCCACGGTGAACAGGATGAAGACGGCGATCGACGGTGAGGCGGCGATCAGGAGCGAGGCGACCGCGGTGGCGCCGACCGCGGTCAGGATGACCGTGCGCTCCCCGTACCGGTCGCCGAGCACGCCGGAGGGGAACTGCGCCAGCGCGTACGCCAGCCACATCCCCGAGAGCGCGAGGCCGACCGTCGCGTTCGTGACGCCGAACCGCGCCGTGATCCGCGGGACCAGCGGGCTGATGGCCAGCCGCGCGACCATCGTCGCGGTGAACGCGAGCGTGCAGAGGGCGAGCGCCGTGTGCCGGTACCGCCAGTTCACGGTCGCCGTTCTCGACCCGGGTCAAAGCGGGTTCCGGTCGCGGCCAGTCGGGCCGAGTGTGGTGTGCGGTCGCCTCGCACGCACCGCGGACCGGACCGCCGAGCCCCGTCAGACCTCGAACGCGATCGGGTACTCGGTGAGGTTCTCGTACCCGTCCTCGGTGACGACCACGAGGTCCTCGATCCGGACCCCACCGACGTCCGGGTCGTACAGGCCGGGCTCGACGGTGATCACGTGACCGGGCTCCAACTCCCCGCCGCCGCTCGCGAGCCGGGGGGACTCGTGGACGTCGAGCCCGATCCCGTGGCCGGTGGAGTGGATGAACCCCGTCTCCGCCTCGGGGTCGGTGCGGAACGTCGGCTCGCCGGCCTCCTCGTACACCTCGCAGGCCGCGGCGTGGACGTCCTCGCCGGTCGCGCCCGGCTCGACGGCGTCGAGGGCGGCCGCCAGCGCGCGCTCGGTGAGGTCGTACCACTCCCGGAGCGCCGCCGGCGGCTCGCCGACGCAGAACGTCCGGGTCATGTCGGCGTTGTACTTCGTCGCCTTCGACCGCGGGAAGACGTCGACGATTATGGCCTCGTTCACTCGGAGCGGGCCGGAGCCGCGGTCGTGGGGGTCGGCCGCCTGCGCGCCGCCGGCGACGATCGTCTCGTCGAGCGCGCAGCCGTGACGGAGCAGCGTCGCCTCGATCTCCTCGGCGACGCGCTCGCTGGTGAGCGGCTCGCCGTCCGCGATCAGGAGCGTCCCGGGCTCGACGTCGGCGTCGGCGGACGCGGCTTCGCCGGCGACGTCCGCGCTCGCGAGCAGGTCCTCGGCGGCGCGCATCGCGGCCTCGTTCGCGCGCTGGGCCTCGCGGATCGCGTCGACCTCCTCGTCGGTCTTCACGGCGCGGACCTCCCGGAGGAGGTCGTCGCCGTCGACCGCGACGTCGACCCCGCGCTCCCGCATCGCGTCGGCGGTCCCGACCGGGCCGCGCGGCGGCATGAACACCGACTCGACGCCCTTGTCGCGGACGAACGCGGCGTACATGTCGTAGCGCTCCTCGCGCCCGCCGTACTCGTAGTCGTAGTCGGCGTGGCGCTCGACGGTGTCGGCGGCGGCCTCCGACCGCGCCCGCCCGTACTCCAGCCCCGAGACCAGCACGTGGACCTCGCCGTCGGCGTACAGCGTCAGGAACGGGTCCGGGCCGGTGAACCCGGAGAGGTACAGCTGGTTCGCGTCCTCCTGCGAGGCGTCGAGCAGGTAGCCGTCGGTCTCGAGGGCGGCGAGCGTCTCGTCGAGGCGTGTCCGGTTCATACGTCAGTTGCTCGGGCGACGCTCAAATCGGTTGTCCTCGCGGAACCGTGCGGGAGCCTCGAATCCCCGGTATCTCACGAAATATCTATATAGTAGCGATAGGCGAGCCGCCACGAAGCGCGCGCGACAGACCGACGGCCGAAAAATCACGGCTATTTTTGCCGTGGTGGCGCTCAAGACGCCCTCTTCCGTAGGTTTTCAGAATCGATATCGGCACAAGGATTTAAATACTCTCAGGCCTTACCCGTTAGTGAGGAGACTAACCGAGACGCGTCTCTCGGTCCCCTCGTTCCCTCCATTTGAACCAACCAATGAGCGAAAACGTTCGAACGTACACGGCGGAGCACGTCGACGACGAGGAGGAGACCGAGTCGTCGGACGAGGAACTGCGATGTCCAGAGTGCAGCGGCCAGCTCGCGACCGACACGGAGCACGGCGAGACGGTGTGTGTCGACTGCGGGCTCGTCGTCGAGGAGGACGAGATCGACCGCGGGCCGGAGTGGCGCGCGTTCGACTCCAAGGAGAAGGACAACAAGTCGCGCGTCGGCGCCCCGACGACGAACATGATGCACGACAAGGGGCTCTCGACGAACATCGGCTGGCAGGACAAGGACGCCTACGGCAAGTCCCTCTCCAGCCGGCAGCGCGAGAAGATGCAGCGGCTCCGCACCTGGAACGAGCGGTTCCGCACCCGCGACTCCAAGGAACGGAACCTGAAACAGGCGCTCGGCGAGGTCGACCGCATGGCCTCGGCGCTCGGCCTCCCGGACAACGTCCGCGAGACCGCCTCGGTCATCTACCGCCGCGCGCTCGACGAGGACCTCCTGCCCGGCCGCTCGATCGAGGGGGTCTCGACGGCCTCGCTGTACGCGGCCGCCCGGCAGGCCGGCACGCCGCGCAGCCTCGACGAGATCGCGGCCGTCTCCCGCGTCGAGAAGGACGAGATCGCCCGGACGTACCGCTACGTCGTCCGCGAACTCAAGCTGGAGATCCAGCCCGCGGACCCCGAGAGCTACGTCCCGCGGTTCGCCTCCGACCTCGGCCTCTCGGACGAGGCCGAGCGCCGCGCCCGGTCGCTGCTCGACACCGCGAAGTCGCAGGGGATCCACTCCGGCAAGTCGCCGGTCGGCCTCGCCGCCGCGGCGGTGTACGCCGCCTCGCTGCTGGTCAACGAGAAGGTGACTCAGAGCGAGGTCAGCGACGTCGCGAACATCAGCGAAGTGACCATCAGGAACCGGTACCACGAGCTGTTGGAGGCCGAGGACGGCGTCGCGCTGAGCTGATCGGCGCGCCGGACACGACGACCGCACGCGGTCGACGCTCCGCCCTTTCTGACCGACGTCCGGACGCTCGGGCGTCCGGACGCGGTTCCCCTTTCAGAACGCCCAAGCCCCCGCGGGCCGAGCGGCGCGTATGGAGACCACCCGTCACTTCACCGCGACGACGTACGTCGTCAACGACGGCGCGACCGCGCTCCACGCGCACGACCGGCTCGGGATCCGGCTCCCGCCGGGCGGCCACGTCGACCGCGACGAGCTCCCCCACGAGGCGGCGCTCCGCGAGGTCCGCGAGGAGACCGGGCTGGAGGCCGAGCTGGTCGCGACCGAGTCGTCGATCGAGGGGCCGAACACGCGCGGGCTCCCGGAGCCGGCCCACCTCATGCTCCACGACATCAACGTCCGCGAGGACGGGGCCGTGGGGCACCAACACGTCGACCACCTCTACTACGCCCGCGTCGGCTCCCGCGATATCGCGCCGAACGGCGACGACGAGGTCGACTCTGACGGGTGGCGCTGGTACACGCCGGCCGAACTGGCCGCGAGCGAGCTGCAGCCGGACGTGATCGAACTCGGCCGCGAGGCGATCGCGACCGTCGAGGAGCCGTAGTCGGTCGACGACCCGCGGGAGCGATCGCCGGAAACCCCGGGCCTGCGCGCCGGTCGGCACCGACTGGATCGGCTTCGATCGGCGTCAGACGGGCGTCTCACGGTCCGGAAGGTATTTGGGTCGTTGCAGGCGACATAAACCAAGATGGACGCGCAGCGACGATCGGAGATCACCGAGTGGGATTCCCGCGGGTTCTCGGGCGGATTCGCCGAACTCGGGCGCCTCGTCGACCGCGGATTCTCCGGCGCGGTGACCGACGGCACGGCGTGGCTGTTCGTGTTCGAGGGCCGCGTCGTCGGCGCGGTCGACGGCGACCTCGCGGACTTCTCGGAGGCCTCTGGCACGCTGTACGAGGCCCCCGAACCGGTCCTCCCGGTCCTGTTCGCCATGCAGGAGCGGGGCGGCGAGCCCCGGGCGCAGTACTACACGAACGACACCCCGCTCTCGGAGGCGGACCAGAAGCTCTCTCGCGGCGGGTTCACGGGCTACGTCGAGCTGTCGGAGAACGTGCTCTCCGGCGACTACTACGTCACGTACACGGCGGGCGAGTCGATGACCGCCGCGTACGTCGGCAACTCGCGACGCCTGGAGACGGGCGAGAAGGCGTTCTCGCTGGCCGACGACGAGGTCGGCATCTACACCGTCTACGAGGTCGACCTGAGCGTCAGGGAGATCCCGTCCGACGGCGACGCCGGAGCAGCCGAGTCCGGGGCCGCCTCGACAGCCGAACCGTCCCTCGACGGGTCGGCAGCGGCGGACCCCGAGCCGAGCGCTGCGGGCCGCGACGGCGACTCGGATCGAGACGACGTCACCGCGGCCGACGAGCCCGGTGACGCGGCGGCCGACGACGCCGACGGGAGTCCGGCGCGCCACGGAGTCGCCGGAAGCGAGAGGGCGGACGAGAGCCGCGAGAGTCCCGCTGGTCGGGACGAGACCGAAGCCGGCGGCGACGACGGACCGTCGCCCGTCAGGGTCGGCGGATCCGACGGCCGAGATACTGACGGTCGCGATACCGACGGCCGAGATACTGACGGCGAACGACGGGAAGCCAACGGAGAGCGCAGCGCAGACGCGGAACGTGGCGCGAACGAGGCGCGAAGCGCTGATGACGCCGCCCTCGACGCGGGCGCCGGCGCGGACGAACCGGCGAGCGACGCAGAGGCCGCGGCCACGTCGGACGCCCGCGACGATCGCGAGCTCTCCGACGCGGCCGCCGTCTCGGCGGACTCGGACCGGCCCGAGGGCGAGCCGCACCCGAGCGACGACGTGTTCTCCGAGGAGGAGGAGTGGCGCGAACAGAAGTCGATCCCCGCGTTGGACCCGTCGGAATCGAGCGACCCGCCGACCGGCCGCGACGGAAACGGGGGAGGCTCCGCCAGCGGCTCCCGGCGGTCCCGCGGATCGAACGGCGCCGCGCGGCGAAACGATCCCGAACCGGGCGGGCAGTCCGCGGGGGACGACTCTCCGGATCCGCGGTCGACGGCCGAGGCCGACTCGAACCGGTCCGCCGTGTCGCAGCGCTCGCGGGGCGCCGACGGATCGACCGGCGACGGACGGGGCCAGGATCGCCTGCGCCAGCTGAAGAGCGCGCTGGAGGAGTCGGAGCGGAAGCGCGAGTCGCTGGCGGCGGAGCTGGACGAGACCGTCGCGGACCGGGACGACGTCGAGGCCGAGCGCGACGAGCTGGCCGCCGAGGTGGACCGCTTGGAGTCGGAGCTCTCGACGCTCCGCGAGGAGCGCGACCGCCTGCGCGAGGAGCTCGCCGCGGCCCGCGACCGGCTCCCCGAGGGCGACCGCTCGCTGTCTCCCGCGGAGGCGCGGAGCGGGACGAACCTCTTCGTGCGGTACGATTCCAAGGGCGGCGCGACGCTCGAGGACGCCCACGACGGGGCGGTCGACCGCGACGCGCTCAGCGAGAACCTGCGGATCGAGCACCACACGAGCTTCGAGACGGACGGGCTCACGGTCGACGGGCGGCCGTACGAGGAGTTCCTGCGGGACACGATCGAGTACGGCTTCACCCGCTGGCTCGTCGAGGACCTCCCGTTCGAGGTGAGCGGGACCGGCAACCAGAGCGTTCTCCGCGACCTGTACGACGCGATCCCCGAGGTCGACCGGGCGGAGATCGGCGGCTCGGTGTCGATAGCGATCCGCGAGAACGGCGAGGAGACGCGAGAGCAGCGCGCGTTCGACCTCGTGTTGCGCGACCGGATGGGGAACCCCCTGTTCGTCGCCGACCTCAACGACAGCCGGGACCCGACCGCCGAGGGGACGCTGGAGTCCCTCGTGGGCAACGGCCGCGACATCGCGGAGTCGAACGACTCGTTCGCGGCTGCGTTCGCGGTGACTGAGAGCTTCTTCGAGCCGGGCGCGTTAGAGACGGCGAGCGACGCGGTCGGCGGCGGGCTGTTCAGCCGATCGAAGCGCGCCAGCTTCGTGAAGCTTTCGCGCAAGCAGGGGTACCACCTCTGTCTGGTCGAGGCCCGCGACGGCGGCTTCCACATGACCGTCCCCGACCTGTAGCTCGGCGCTGTTCGCGGCGGAGAGACGGCGACCCGTGACTCCGGGCGGGCGGCGAGAGAAACCGCGGCGGGCAATCAGAGTCGGGGCGAGAGACAACTGCGGCTGCGGTGACCCGAGATCGAAACGCGGACCCGCGGCCGGCGGCGCGTACGAACGGAGGCGTTCAGTTCTCGAGCTCGGCGGCGTCGTCGATCCGCATGGAGCCGAGCTTGTCGACCGTCTCGTCGAGCTTCTCGTCGAGCTCGTCGACGAACTCGTGGGTTCGCTCGGTGGTGATGGCGCCCTGGCTCGACGGCTCGATGAGGTTCTCCTCCTCGAGCACGCGCAGGGAGTACCGGACCTTGTGATGGGGGTATCCCGTCTCGTTCGACATCTTCACGATGCCGATCGGCTCGTTTTCGATGACCATCCGCAGGACTTGGAGGTGTCGTTCCAGCATGTCTACCTCCTTCTCTAGTCGATCTATCATGGCACATGTTAACTCGTCATGCCCCTGTTTAAAAGTTGCTGTCGTCGGCCGCCCCCGGGTCGCTCGATCCCCGACTTCGACGTGGCAGTAGTTAACGTGTTCGATCGATCGGGGACCGAGTGGTCGTGCGAATCGACGGCCGACTCCGCGAGCAGCGGCCCCGCGAATCGGTGGCGGAGTTCGTCGCTTCGCTCGTCGCGAGCCCGTCAGACGGGGATCTATCGCACGAACGGGCATACCTCATATGAGTACGCCGCAATCTGATGCACGTTCGTGGGGTGATCGCGTCCGCGGACCGTAATCTGTTTTACCCCCCGGAAGGAACCACCGGGCCGTATGACACTCACCATCGTCGGCTCCCAGCTGGGTGACGAGGGCAAGGGCGCGCTCGTCGACCGGTGGGGAGGGGACGCGGACGTCGTAGTCCGTTATCAGGGCGGCGACAACGCCGGCCACACCGTCGTCGAGGGGGGCGCGGAGTACAAGCTCTCGCTGGTACCGAGCGGTGCCGTCCGCGGCACGGTCGGCGTCCTCGGCAACGGCTGCGTCGTCAACCCGCGCACGCTGTTCAGCGAGATAGACGGCCTGCGCGAGCGCGGGCTCGACCCGGACGTGCGGGTCGCCCGCCGGGCGCACGTGATCCTGCCGTACCACCGCGTGCTGGACGGGATCGAAGAGGAGGTCAAGGCCGACGACGACGCCGGCGACGAGGTCGGCACGACCGGCCGCGGAATCGGGCCGACGTACGAGGACAAAGCGGGCCGCCGAGGGGTCCGGGTCGCCGACCTGCTCGACCCCGGCGTGCTCCGAGAGAAACTGGAGTACGCCGTCCCGCAGAAGCGCGCGATCGTCGAGGACGTGTACGGGCTCGAGATCGACGGCGATGAAGAGCGCGCCGAGGCGTTCGACGTCGACGCGCTCCACGAGGAGTTCGCCGCGATCGGAGAGCGCCTCGCCGACGAGGGGATGACGGTCAACTGCTCGGACTACCTCCACCGCCGCCACGAGGCCGGCGACGAGATCCTCTTCGAGGGCGCTCAGGGGACGCACATCGACGTCGACCACGGGAACTACCCGTTCGTCACGTCCTCGAATCCGACCGCCGGCGCCGCCGCGGTGGGCTCCGGGCTCGGGGTCACGAAGGTCGGCGACGGCGAGGTCGTCGGGATCGTGAAGGCGTACCTCTCCCGCGTCGGCGAGGGGCCGATGCCGACCGAGCTCGACGGGGACGCCGACGAGGAGGCGCTCGCCGACGACATCCGAGAGAAGGGCGGTGAGTTCGGCACCGTGACGGGTCGCCCCCGTCGGATCGGCTGGCTCGACCTCCCGATGCTGCGCCACGCGGCGCGCGTCTCCGGCTTCACGGGGCTCGCGGTCAATCACGTCGACGTGCTCGCCGGGCTCGACGGGCTGAAGGTGTGTACCGGCTACGAGCTAGATGGAGAGGAGATCGATACCGTCCCCACCACGACCGACCGATGGGAGCGGTGCGAACCGGTGTACGAGTCCCTCGACACCTGGGCGGAGTTCGACTCGGCCGCGGTCGCCGAGGAAGGCTACGACGCGCTCCCCGAGGCGGCCCGCGAGTACCTCGAGTTCGTCGCCGACGAGACCGACACGCCCGTCTACGCGGTCGGCGTCGGTCCCGACCGCGAGGAGACGGTCGAGCTGGTGAACCCGTTCGACGCGTAGGCCCCCGTCGCGGGCATACGTCGTTTGGTGCGACGCGTTCGACGGGTGTGAACTGGCCGTTCAGACGGCTCTCTCTGGCCATCCGACTTTCCGGACACTGAGGTCACACGCACGGTACGTCCCGGAGTCCTCGCGACACGCTCGCACTTGCGACGGGGGCTCACCTGTTCGGCTCTTCGCTGTCGTCCATCAGAGAGGAGATGATCAGTCGCTTGATTCCGCGCCGAAGGAGCCCGCTAGCCGCGGGCTGAGAGATGTCCAGGTCGGCGGCGACGTCACTGAGAGTCACGTCTCGGGGCTCTTCGAAATACCCCGCATCGACCGCGACGAGGAGCGCCTCCCGCTGGCTGTCGGTCAGTCCCGCGTCCGTGGTACCGATGCCATCGTACTCGTTGACACGCACGAGCTCGATACTGATGTCATTCCGTCGTGCGTAGTCCCACAGGCGAGTCAGATTCGCTCGCTCGGGCAGCCACACCGTCAGGTTCCACGCGCCACCCTCGTTTTCCATGTCGAGGATGACACCGCTCGCCGCCGAGACGACCGGCGAGACGATCGTTGCTTCGTCCGAATACTCCACGCTGTAAATCGCCCTCCCGTCGCCGGTTTCACGCAGGCGCTCGAACGCCCCGATTGTGTGATCGTTCCGCAATCCCCTCTCGAACCGACGGAGATCGGACGATTCCACGCGGTAAAAGAACCGCCCGGACGTCGGATCGGTGCCCGCCTCCGATACCGATTCGACGCTCGCACTGCTGTCGTGACGGACCGCGCCCGTGAGGACGATGTCGGCGTGCTCGACTCGGACGACCGCTTTAATATCGCTCATCGTTCTGTGAGGGAACTGCCTCCGGAGTTCCACCTCCGTGAGCGACGGGTGCCGAGGTGGTCGGCGCAAATCGACGATCGAACGCTCGCGACCGGCGTCAGTGCGGCGGTCGTTCGGTGAGTCCCGTCGCCCGGTTGGGCACGGCCTTCGGATACGCGGGTCGCGGTGATATACCTATGTCTCATACGTGTGCGGTTCGGACCGGGAGGGCGACTTGGGGACCGACACGGTGTCGGCCCGAACCGACCGGTCCGGTTCGGCTGTTCGAAGACCCTCCGGCGGACCCGTTCGCAGCGTTCTCGACTCGTCACCGTGGCGGCTTGAACAGCGTCGCGCGGACCCGGTCAAACCAATCGAGTGCGGCCGGGCGAGCGGACGCGGCAGGGAGGTAGAACTTCGGTTCGGTTCTGTCGGCGCCGTCGCGGACGCGGTCGTTCCGTGTCATACGGGTGGAACGTGGAGCCCGCGGCCCATCGGTCTCCGGCTTATGAGTATAACTCACTTATATACTAACGGCCGATCGCGCCCCTGCCGGCCGCCACTGGCGGCCACCTGCCGTACACGATGGCGGGGCGGTCGAGGTCGGTGAGAACGGCGGCCATCGTGACAACGGACGGCGAACGAGGGGTGTGGGTCGCGACCGTCATCGCCCGGGGGTCGGCGCGTCTCCGACCGAGAGAGACCTTCGACGTCAAAGCGATCGGGTGCTCCAACGGGCTCGATCGGCTCCGTCGTTACCGACCCGCACCCGGACGCCGTCGTTCACGGTACGGGGGTCGCGTCGTTCGACGTGAGTCCTCCGACGCGGGCCGTGCGTACCTCCGTCCGCGGTGCTAGCTCGCTCGACACACTCGTCGGCGACGGCCGCTCTGGCCGCCCGAACGGTGCTCCTGAAGCGGCGGCGGGTATCGACGGTCCACGCGAACGGCCCGCGCCGGTCGTCGCCGAAGACGGCCGTTCCGGACCGTGAGGTCCAAGCGCCCGCGCCGCTAGCCGCCGAACGATCCTGGACACCCCGCCACGGCGGCTGCCGTCCTGAGCGCGGGGAACTGACGCCGACGCACCCGAGGCCGGACGCCGTGAGAGGGCTCAGGAATCGGGGCGCATCGCTCGTCGGCGCTCTACGCCCGCAGATCGATCTCGTCCAGAGCTGTCATATCCTCGTCGGTCAGCGAGAGGTCGGCGGCCGCGACGTTCGTTTCGAGGTGTTCGACGCTCGACGTGCCCGGGATCGGGAGCGTCACGTCGGAGTGTTCGAGCAGCCACGCCAGCGCGACCTGCTGTGGCGTGGCGTCGCGACGCTCGGCGACCTCGTCGAGCACGGCGGCCGGCCCCTCCTGAAAGACCGCGTACATCGGCCCCCACGGGATGAACCCCACGTCGTCGCGCTCGCAGGCGCGGAGCACGTCCTCGTCGTCTCGGTGCCCGACGTTGTACCGGTTCTGGACGGTCGCGATATCGACGATCTCCGTCGCCGTCTCCAGCTGTTCGACGGTGACGTTCGAGAGGCCGACGTGGGCGATCTGCCCGGCGTCCTTCATCTCCGCGAAGGCGTGGACGGAGGCCTCGAAGTCGGTGTCCGGGTCGGGCCGATGGAACTGGTAGAGGTCGATCGTGTCGGCCCCGAGCCGGTCGAGGCTGCACAGCACCTGATTCTTCAGGAAGTCCGGGTCGCCGTGGGGGAGCCAGTCGCCCTCGCGGTTGCGGAGCAGCCCGGCCTTCGAGGCGACGACCACGTCGTCGGGGTCGCCGAGGGCCTCGCCGATCAGGCGTTCGCTGACGCCCGGCCCGTAGGAGTCGGCGGTGTCCACGAAGTCGACGCCGAGCTCGACGGCCCGCCGGAGGACCCGCTTGGCCTCCTCCTCGTCGGCCGGCCGCCCGATGATGTCCTCGCCCGTGACTCGCATCGCGCCGAAGCCGAGGCGGTTGACGGTCAGGTCGCCGCCGACGTCGAACGTCTCGCTCCGGGTCGTCGTCGCTGGTGACATGGCCGGGCGTACGCGTGCGGCCCCCAAAGTGGTAAGGATAGCGGAGGGGGGAGAGCGCCGACCGGCGCGCCGCGGCCGACGGCCCGTCTTGCGCGCGTCGCTACTCATAAACCGCCCCCGCGTGATCGTAAAGTATGGACGCCGAGCGCGAGGTACTCGACGTGTTGGCGCGGAACGCCCGCGAGGACATCGACGACATCGCGGCCCAGACGGGCCTCGACGCCGCCGCGGTAGAGGAGGCCATCGCGGCGCTGGAGGCGGACAACGTGGTCCACGGCTACCAGGCGGTCATCGACTGGGACCGCGTCGACGAGGGGAAGATCCGGGCGGTCGTCGAGATCAACGTGGAGCTCGACCGCGAAACGGGGTACGAGCAGGTCGCCGACCGAATCGCGAAGTTCCCGGCGGTCGACGCCCTCCACCTCGTTTCCGGTGACTACGACTTCGCCGTCGAGGTGCTCGGCGAGACGATGCAGGACGTCTCCCGGTTCATCTCCGAGCAGGTCGCGCCCATGCCGGAGGTCACCCAGACGGTGACTCACTACATCATGGAGACGTACAAGGACGGCGGGGTGCGGTTCGAGGACGGCGACGACGACGACCGCCTCTCCGTCTCGCCATGAGGCTCTCGGAGCGCGCGCGCGACCTCCCCGAGTCGGGGATCCGGAAGTTCTTCGAGCTCGCGGAGGCGCGCGACGACGTGATCTCGCTGGGCGTCGGCGAGCCGGACTTCTCGGCGCCGTGGGCGGCCCGGAACGCCGCGATCGACTCGCTCGAACGCGGGAAGACCTCCTACACGTCGAACCGCGGAATGGCCGCCCTCCGCGAGCGGATCGCGGCCCAACACGAGCGCTACGACCAGTCGTACGACCCGGCCGAGGAGGTGCTCGTCACCACCGGCGCGAGCGAGGCGGTCGACCTCGCCTTCCGCGCGCTCGTCGACCCCGGCGACACGGTCGCGGTCCACGAGCCGACGTACATCTCCTACGGCCCGGGGATCGAACTGGCCGGCGGCGAGCGGCTGACGGTCCCCACGCGGGCCGAGGACGACTTCGCGCTCACGCGGAGCGCGCTGGAGGCGTCGGGCGCCGCCGACACGGACCTCCTCGTCCTCTGTTACCCGAACAATCCGACCGGCGCGACCATGACCGACGAGCAGTACGCGGCGGTCGCCGCCTTCTGTCGCGAGAACGACATCCGGGTGATCGCCGACGAGATCTACGCCGCGCTCACGTACGGGACCGACCACGCCTCGATCGTCACGCGGCCGGGGATGCGCGAGCGCACCGTCGTCGTCAACGGCTTCTCGAAGGCGTACGCGATGACCGGCCTCCGGCTCGGGTACGCGCTCGGACCGACCGAGGCGATCGACGCGATGAACCGGATCCACCAGTACACGATGCTGTCGGCGCCGACGACGCCGCAGTACGCGGCGATCGAGGCGCTCGACCGCTGCGACGACGAAGTGACCGAGATGGTCGACGAGTACAACCGCCGCCGCCGACTCGTCGTCTCCCGGTTCAACGAGATGGGCCTCGACACGTTCGAGCCCGGCGGCGCCTTCTACGCCTTCCCCGACTGCGGGGGCGACGACGAGGTCTTCGCCGAGGAGCTGCTGGAGGCGCAGGGCGTCGCCGTCGTCCCCGGCTCCGTCTTCGGCGCGGGCGGCGAGGGCCACCTCCGGGTGTCGTACGCGACCTCGATGCGCGAGCTGAAGGAGGCGACCGACCGGATCGCGACGTTCGTCAACGGGCGTAACTGACGAGCGTCCGCCGAGCGCCCGCCGAGCGCGCCCGGTCGGTCTCGCTTCTCGGAGCCAAACGACTAACGCGGTCGCCCGCCACGAGCGGGTATGGGCGAGTACGACGCAGTCGTGGTCGGTGCGGGCGTGGTGGGGTGTGCGGCCGCCCGCGCGCTCGCCGGCGAGGGTCGAGACGTGCTGCTGTTGGAGCGAGGCGACTTCCCGAACCCGCGGGCGACCTCGCACGGACCGAGCCGCATCTTCCGACTCGCCTACCACGAGGGCGAGATGTACGTGCCGATGCTTCGCCGGAGCCGACGGGCGTGGCAGCGACTCGACCGCGACGCGGAGGCCGACCTCTTTTATCGAACCGGGTCCCTGACCGTCGGGCCCGAGTCGGGCGACTCGTTCACCGGCGCGCGAGCGACCTGTCACACCCACGACATCGACCACGAGGTGCTGGACGCGGCCGCTGTCAACGACCGGTTTCCGGCCTACGACCTCCCCGAGGGGTACCGAGCCGTGTTCCAGCCCGACGGCGGGCTCCTCGACCCGGAGCGGTGTCTCGTCGCGCTCGCCGAGGCGGCGATGGCGGACGGCGCCGAGCTGCGGGCCCGCGAGCCGGTAGTCGACTGGACCGCGGGCGAGGACGGGGTCCGCGTTCGGACGCCGCGACGGGACTACGACGCCGACTCGCTCGTGGTCGCGTCGGGCGCTTGGGCCGCCGACCACGTCGCCGCGGTGGAGGGGTTGGTGGAGCGCGAGCGGCACGTTGCCTGTCGGATCCGGCCGCGGACCCCGGCCGCGTTCGCGCCCGACTCGTTTCCGGTGTTCGTGATGGACACCGAGGACGGCCGGCACTTCTACGGCCTCCCCCGGCATCGCGTTCCCGGATTCAAGGTGGGGGCGACCCACGCCGAGGGGAGCGCCGTCCATCCCGACGAGATTCACGACGCGGGACTGGCCGAGACGGAGGCGGCGCGCGGGTTCGCCCGCGACTTCGCGCCGACCGGTGACGGGGCGGTGCTGGGGACGAAGGCGTGCGTGCTGTCGCAGACGCCGGACGGGGACTACATCATCGACACGCTCCCCGACGGTGGGAACGTCGTCGTCGCGGTCGGGATGTCCGGACACGGGTTCAAGACGGCGCCGGTCGTCGGCGAGGTCGCCGCCGCGCTCGCCACGGACTCGGACCCGCCGGTCGACGCAGACCCGTTCGCTCTCGATCGGTTCGACGGGGTCGGTGACGGACGGGGGTAACCCCGACCGCTCGCGGTCGACGATCCGTCGACACGGGCGCCGACCGGAAGACACGGCGCGATCCGACGCCCGCCGTGCCGGGACGCCGTGATAAACGCGCTCCGGATTCCTCGTCATTTACGAATAATTATGATGAATTCGGCGGATCGGGTGAACATGGAGTTCCAGCTGACCGACGAGCAACGACACCTGCGGGACGAGGTGCGGAAGTTCGCCGACGAGGAGATCCGACCGGTCGCGACGGAGTACGACGTCGATGAAAAGTACCCGCACGAGGTCATGGAGAAGGCCGCCGAGATGGGCCTGCTCGCGCCGCACGTGCCGGTGGAGTACGGCGGCGTCGGGTACTCGTCGGTGGAGAACGCGATCCTGACCGAGGAGCTGTTCGCGGCCGACCCCGGGATCGGCCTCTGCGTCTCCAGCGCCGGGTTCGGCGCCGAGGCGCTGATGGAGTTCGGTACGGAGGAACAGAAGGAGCGCGTCCTCCCTGAGGTGACCGCCGGCGACGCGGTGATGGGCTCGGCGATCTCGGAGCCGCAGGCGGGCTCGGACGTGACGTCGGTCGAGACCCGCGCGGAGAAGGACGGCGACGAGTGGGTGATCAACGGGTCGAAGATGTGGATCACGAACGGCACCGTCGCCGACTACTTCGTCGTCGTCTGCGAGACCGACCCCGAGATCGACGACCGCTACTCCGGCTACTCGCAGATCCTGGTCGAGGGCGACCGCGACGGGCTCACCCGCGACAAGATCACCGGGAAGCTCGGTATCCGAGCGAGCGACACCGCGGAGCTCCGCTTCGACGACGTCAGGGTGCCGGAGGAGAACCTGATCGGCCAGCGCGGGATGGGATTCCTCCAGCTGATGCAGTTCTTCGACGAGACACGCACCGCGGTCGCCGCGCAGGGCGTCGGGATCGCCCGCGGCGCGGCCGAGCGCGCACTTGAGTACGCGGAGGAGCGCGAGCAGTTCGACCGCCCGATCAGCGACTTCCAAGCGATCAAACACAAGCTCGCGGAGATGCACACGAACACGGAGGCCGCCCGCTGGCTCACTTACCGCTCCGCGTGGGCGGTCGACAACGAGGCCGCCGATCTCACCGCGCTCGCGTCGATGGCCAAGGAGTTCGCCTCGCGGGTCGCCGTCGACGTCGCCGACGAGGCGGTCCAGGTCCACGGCGGCGCCGGCTTCGTCAACGACCACGACGTCGAGCGGCTCTACCGCGACGCGAAGATCACCCAGATATACGAGGGGACCACCGAGATCCAGAAGAACATCATCGCTCGCGAACTGCTCGACGAGGGGTTGTGAGCGACTCCGTCGGGTCGCTCGCGCCCCCCGCTCGCGACCGGTATATAAAAACCGGCGGCGGCCCTTCGTCACCGACATGAGCGACGGTGCGGACTCCGAGCCGGCCGGGAGCGCGAGCGACGGCGCGGACGCCGAGTCGGCCGACGGCGTGACCCCGGAGGAACGCCTCAAGCGCCAGCGCGACGACCTCCGCCTGCTGAACCAGGTGATGCGCCACGACATCCGCAACGACCTCCAGCTGGTCGGGGCGTACGCCGAACTGCTCGACGACCACGTCGACGAGGACGGGAAGGAGTACCTAGAGGTCATAAAGCGCAACACCCAGAGCGCGGTCTCGCTGACCACGACGGTCCGCGACCTGGCCGAGGTCATGCTCCGGGAGGACACCGACCCGAGCCGCGTCGCGCTCGATAGGGTCCTCTCCCAGCAGGTCGAGGAGGTCCGCTCGGCGTACTCGGAGGCGGTGTTCACCGTCGAGGGATCGTTCCCCGACGAGGCGGTCGTCGCCGACGAGATGCTGAGCTCGGTGTTCCGG
Organism: Halorubrum sp. Ea1; assembly: GCF_002252965.1. NCBI lineage: Archaea > Methanobacteriati > Methanobacteriota > Halobacteria > Halobacteriales > Haloferacaceae > Halorubrum > Halorubrum sp. Ea1. The sequence continues at coordinate 35,469 of NZ_NHPG01000073.1, read as the reverse complement.
AACCTCCTGCGGAACGCGGTCCAGCACAACGACGAGACGCCGCCGACGGTGACGGTGTCGGCGACCCTCGACGAGGGCGAGGGCGTCGTCGAGGTACGCGTCGCCGACAACGGGCCCGGGATCCCCGAGGGCCAGCGCGACGAGGTGTTCGGGAAAGGAGAGAAGGGACTCGACAGCCCGGGCGCCGGTATCGGGCTGTACCTAGTCCGGTCGCTCGTCGAGATTTACGACGGGGACGTGTGGATCGAGGGCAACGAGCCGAAGGGGGCGGCGTTCGTCGTCAGGCTCTCGGTGGCGGAGTAGGGCGCGAGGGCGTCGCCGGTCTCTCCGCCAGTCTCTCCGTCCGCGCCGCCAGCGTGATCAACGCCGCCAGCGTGATCAACGCCGCCAGCGTGATCAACGCCGCCAGCGTGATCAACGCCGCCAGCGTCGGTTCCCCGGGCGCACCGAGCGCGCTCACTCGTCGTCGTACTCCATCGCGACCGAGTTGATGCAGAACCGCTTCCCGGTCGGCTCGGGGCCGTCGTCGAACACGTGGCCCAAGTGGGAATCGCAGTTCGCGCACCGCACCTCGGTGCGGCGCATCCCGTGGCTCGTGTCGACGGTCGTCGTCACCGACTCTTCCTCGGCCGCGTAGAACGCCGGCCAGCCGCAGCCGGACTCGTACTTCGTCTCGGCGTCGAACAGCACCGTTCCACAGGCCCGACAGCGGTACTCCCCGTCGTCGGGGTGGTGGTCGACGTACTCGCCCGAGAACTTCGCCTCCGTGCCGCTCTCGCGGAGCACGCGGTACTCCTCCTCGGAGAGCCGCTCGCGCCACTCCTCGTCGGTCAGCTCTCCCGGGTCGACCGCGTCTCCCTCCTCGGTCTCGCTCATACGCCGAGTACGGGCCCCACGCCCAAGGCGGTTCCGGCGGGGTCTCGGTCGCCCCGCCCGGACCGGCCCCAAACCGTATGCCTGCGGGCACGGATCGACGTGACATGGCGCGCGAAGTCACCCACGAGGAGCGCGGTCCGGCGATACTCGACGAGTCCGACACCGGCGACGACGGCAAGATATACGTCTGTCAGTGCGGCCTCTCCGACTCGAAGCCGCTCTGTGACGGGTCGCACAACGCGACCGCCGACGAGGCGGACGGCGTCGTATATAAGTACGCGAACGACGACGCCGACGGCGAGCGGCGCGAGATCGACGAGATCGCGTCCGAAGACCGGTAAGCGAACCTGAGACGGTCGGGTGGTAGCGGGGAGGCGTTCGCTCAGGAGTCGACGGGAGGCCTTTCCTCGAGGAATGCGGCGATCTCATTCGGACCGCCGGTACTGCCGGATTCGACGTAGGAGACCGCACAGGCGTTTCCACACGCCAGCGCGACGTCCCAATCCCACCCGCACGCCAGCGCGTGGCCGAGCCCGCCGGTGAATCGATCGCCGCCACCGGTGTGTCGGACCGGACGCTCGACGCTGTAGTTGCTGACCCGCAGGCGATCGTCGGACGTGACGGCTGCGGCCTCGTCTCTCGCGTGCATCACCGCGGCCGTGATCCCCGTCTCCGCTCGGATCGCGGCGAGTCTGGCGAGGTCGTGGTCGAACGGTCCGGACAGGGGCGCGGCCGTCGCCCGGACTTCCTGCCGATTGGCGGAGTACACCACGTCGAACGCGTCTTGGAGAGCGGCCATTGCGTCGAGCAACGCACCGATCTCGTCGGGCTCGCACCCGACGATATCGCCCGGGTCGAAAACGAAGGGGATCCGCGGGACGTCCGCGTCGCTCAGCCGGTGAAACGCGCTTTCGAGCCCCGCCACGGAGTCCCAGTTACTACAGCAGACGGCGTCACCCCCGAACACGTCCGGGAGATCAGCGACTCGGCGTACCTCCGCGAGGGTCCACTCCGCGACGTCGGCGGCCTCGACGAACATCACGTCCCGATCGCTGAAGCCGAACACGTACACGACCGCCGGAGCCCCCATCGACACGGTATCGAAGGGTAGCGACTCGAATACCGGCGCGTCGAGGTGGCCGTAACAGGTGACCGATCCGCCGAGCGCGTGGAGCTGTTTCGCCGCGTTGACCGCTTGGCCGCCGGGCTCGGTCGCCTCGACGGCGAACGAGAACGACGACCGATCTCCGAGGATCTCCCGGCCGAACGCGTCGCGGGTCTCCGGCGACTCGGCGTCGTCTTCGGCGACCGTACAGAAGTGGTCGACGCTTCCGTCGGGGAGCGTCGTCACAGTCGGAGACCCCGACTCAGTGAGACGCCGCCGCAGCCGATCGTAGGGCATGCGACACCTCCGTTCAGAGCACGCCCATCGCTCCGAGCCGCTCGGGGAGGTACGTGTCGGTGACGAAGTCGAGCCCGCGGCTCGCGAGCGACTGCTGTTCGGACTTCTTCCCGATGTCGAGCTGGAGCTCGATCTGCTCCTCCCAGTAGTCGGTCTGGAAGCGCGGGTCCTCCAGCTCCGACTCGAGGGCGTTCACGTCTGAATCCGAGAGCGGGTCGGCCGGGAGGTCGTACTCGACGATGTCCTCGGGCTGGATCCCGACGAACTGCGCCTCCGGGGTCGCGAGGTACTTCGAGAGGTGCGCGGACTTGATCGAGCCGTACGCCACGGAGCCGTAGATCCGGTAGGACCACGGGTCGCCGTCGGCGAAGACGGCGATGGGGACGTCGAGCTCGTCGTGGACGCGCTTCGTGATGCGGCGGGTCGCTCGCGCCGGCTGGCCCTTTAAATGGATGACGAGGCAGTCGTACTCCTCGTCGAACCCGTTCTCGACGAGCCGGTCGCGCATCCCGCCGGTCTCCACCGCGAGCGCGAAGTCGATGTCGTCGTCGAGGAACTCGATCATGTCCGGGTTGTTCGGGATCTGGTAGCCGCCCTCGCCGACGTCCTTCTGACAGTGGATCTCGCGCTCGCCGCGGCGGGTCTGCTCGCGGATCTCCAGCGGACCCATCAGGGTCGCCCCCGACTCCTCCGGGCGCATGTGGAAGTCCTCGCGGGTGACCCCCGTGACGATCTCCAGGTCCTCCACGAGGTCGTTGGACTCGTCTTGTGACTTGAACTGCGCCTCGTCGTTGTCCCACGACTCCGAGAGGTAGTACAGCTCCCGCAGCGTCGAGGAGCGCCCCTCGTCGAGCTGGTTCGCGAGGAACTCGATCGTGTACGCCGCCTTCAGCAGCTTGCGGGCGCCCCGCACCGAGTTGGCGCTGCGCGTCGACGTGCGGTCGCCGTACGTCCACACGCCGCTCTCCGTGTCGTACTCGATGTTGCTCTTCGTCCGCGTCGGGAGCTGCAACTCCGGGATCGTCCCGTCCGCGAACTGGTCGTAGAAGTCGGCGGCCAGGTCGATCAGCTCGTCTCGTGCGTCAGTGTCTGTCGTCATTTACGCGTTCACCGTGAGTTTCTCCGTCTCGACGCCGCCGACGCTGACCTCGAACTCGGCGTCGCCGTCGACCGCGTACGTCAGTTCCCGCTCGTCGCCCGAGGGGACCTCGGGCTTCCACTGGACGAACCACTCGCCGTCCATGTCGACGACCGTCCCGTCCGAGGGGTCGGTCGGCTCGGTCGAGACGATATCGGTGATCTCCAACTGCTCGTTCACGTCCGAGTGGTTCTCGACGACCAGCGTCACGGTGCCGTCGGACACCTCGCGATCGACGCTGACGTTGTTCATGATCCGCGCCAGCGCGCCGTCGATGTCGGGGCGCGGGCGGCCCGTGACCTCGGAGACCTTGTCGGCCATCTCCGGGAGGATCTTCCCGAGCACGTCCTGCTTCTCGCGGCGCTGCTGCATCGAGCGGCGCTTGTTGAGGAACGACTTCAGCTCCCGAGCGGCCTCCCGCACGGCGAGCTCGATCTCGTCTTCGATCGCGGGGACGTTCGCGAGCGCGTCCTTCGACTCGCTCGTGAACGGGACGTTCGTGGAGGCGACGTGGATGCTGATCACGGCCGGCCCGTTCGGCATCCCCGAGCCGCCGGGCTGGTCGAGCCCGTAGTTGCGCCAGCCGATCGACTTGATCACGTCCGTCGTCGCGCAGGCGCCCCGCTGGTAGACGAGGGGGACGCGGTTCGCGAACCGGAGCAGCTCGACGGAGCCCTCCGCCGGAATATTCCCCCCGTAGGCGATGCCGGCCTCGACGATGAACGGGTCGCCGCCGTGGACCTCGGCGTCGCGCGTCGCCGCCGCGTAGAAGTCGGCGTCGTACTCCTTGCGGAGCCCGGCCTCGACGAGCTCGGCCGTGATGGGCGCGAGGCAGTCGGTCGGCGGCGCGAGGATGTCCGTGGTGCGCATCGCTTCGAGCAGGTCGGCCGCGGCGTCGCGGTCGGCGGCGACGTCGCGCACCTTCGGCGGGTCGTCCGGCACGGTGCGCGCACGGGACCAGAACGCTTCGACGACGTTCTCGCGGGCGGTCTCTCCGAACGTCGCGTCGTGCTGTTCGGCGACGAAGTTCGCCGCGTCGGCGACGAGCCGATCCAGGTCGTCGCGAGCGATCCGGAAGGCGTCGCCGTCGAGGTTCAGGAACCGGCGCGTCAGCGCGTCGGCCATCGCCTGGACCGCGGCGTCGTCCTTCCGAGTCGACGTCACCTCGTCGACGAGCGCGTACGCGTCGGCGACGAGGGGGGAGTCGGCCTCTCCCCCGTCGTCCTCGCCGTCGCCGGCCGCGTCTCCCGCGGCGGCCCCGACCGGCTCGCCGTCGGTGTCGACCCCGGTGATCGCCCGCCACGCCGCGTCGACCGCGTTCTCCCGGACGGTCCCGCCGAACGTCTTCCCGGTGTCGTCCTCGACGCCGTCGGCGACGTTCCCGACGATCGTCGCGAGCTCGGACCGGCTCAGCCGGTCGTTCCCCGAGACCGTCTCGGCGACGCCTTCCGCGAAGGCGGTCGTCGCCGCCTTCCCCTTGTTGGCCACCGCTTCGCTCACCGCGGCCGCGACGTCGCGGTCGTCGTGCGCGCGCGGCGGCGTCCACGAGAGCTCGCGCCCGTAGTAGACGTCCCGGAAGTTGTCGATGACGCTGTCCGCGGTCTTCTTGCCGACCCGCGTGAACTCCTCCTGGAGGAACCCGGACACCGAGTACGACTCGGTCGCCTCCAGCATCTTGATGAGCGCGCCGAGCTCGACCCCGTGGGGGTGCGGGCGGATCTCCTTCGTCTCAGCCGGTAGATCGTCGGTCGCGCGCTCGAACTTCATCGGCTCGTCGAGCCCCGGCTCGCGGAGTTCGATCCGGGCGTGGGGGTTGACGACCGCGGTGTGTTTCACGTAGTCGTGGAGCTGCTGACGGGCCCGCATGTTCGCCTCCATCTCCAGCTCGATGCGGGTGCCGTGGGGGCGGTCCCACGTCGCCTCCTCGTCCGCCTTGATCTCCGGCTCGTTCGTGTCGGTGTCGATGATGAGCTCGAAGTACTGCGCCCGCGACTGCCCCTTCGGGCGCGAGGTGATCTTCGCGGGCTGGCCGGACGTCAACTGCGAGTACAGTACGGCCGCTGAAATCCCGATTCCCTGTTGACCGCGATTCTGTTCACGTGTATGAAACCTTGAACCGTACAGGAGCTTCCCGAACACTTTCGGGAGCTCCGCTTTCGTGATGCCCGGCCCGTTGTCCTCGATGACGAGCCGGTAGTAGTCGCCCACCTCCTCGATCTCGATGTAGATGTCGGGGAGGACGCCGGCCTCCTCGGTCGCGTCCAGGGCGTTGTCGACCGCCTCCTTGACGGCGGTGACGAGCCCGCGGGCGCCCGAGTCGAACCCGAGCATGTGCTTGTTCTTCTCGAAGAACTCGGCGATGGAGATCTCGCGCTGGCCCTCGGCCAGCTCCTCCGCGATCCCCTCCTCGTCGCCGATCGTCGACTGGAAGGACGTCATTCGGTACCCCTCCCTTCCACCGAGGCACCTAAAAACGCACCGCCGGCGCGGTGAAAGTGGATCCCGGCGTCAGACGCCGTCTCATTCGGATATATTGGTCGCTCTCGCGTTGTGGACTTCGGGCGACTGCGAGAGCGCTTCCGTCGCGACCCTGTCATCAATAATTTAAAATAACATAAAATTATTGTATATAGTGGCATGGTAACATGTGCCTTGTCAACGACCGTGCCGGGAGGCAGCACACCCATGGCAAACGACGACGCGAGTGGAGAGCCGAGTCGAGCGCGAAACGCGGACCGACCGCGGGACGCGAACCGACGCGGGGTTCTCCGGGGAGTGGCCGCGGCCGGTGCCGCCATCGTCTGGGGGTCGTCGACCGTCGCAGGCAAACCGGGCAACGGAAACGGCGGAAGCGACTCCGGAGGAGGCAAATTCCCTCCGAAGCGACTGACAGAGTACGGGAGACGCATAAAACTCGGAAAGGGTATCGTCAGGACGTTCACGAAAGTGACGCCATCGGGAGAAACGGAGTACCACGGTGTTGAGTTCGACCGCGCGGCGCTGGAAGCGTTACCAAGTGCAGAAGAGCTCAAGAATGCCGCAGAGAGCTCAGGCCGCGGTCCATACGCGGATAAATATAACCCGACCGGGGAGGCGCTGGAGGTGCACTACAAGTACTCGCTTCAGTTCTTCGTCCCGTTCCCGGACACGGCAGACACACCATTCACGTTCTTGGGACTCAACTGGAATCCGGGCGGTCACTTCGGCGGCAAGGGCGCGTGGCTCAAGCCGCACTTCGACATCCACTTCCATATGCTCGACCCCGCGACGGTCGACGCCGTCGAGGGGCCGCGGCTCCCGCCGTATGACACCGGGAACGGGGAGTACACGTCCGGAAGCCCAGCACCGGATTTTGATGGAAAGGTGACCGACACGAATTTCGATTACGACCAGCTCCCCGAGGGGTACGCGCGGGCGCCCGATCCGGTCGCCGACCAGCGATACATCAGGGACATGGGCGAACACACGGCCCCTGCGGACGCGCCCGAACTACCCGACGGACCGGACGATGTCGGTGATCCGGGTGCCTTCGATAACACACTCATCCAGGGGTTCATCGGTGACGCCGACTCGTCGCGTCTGGCGTTCGTCGAGCCGATGATCACGCGAGAGTTCCTCCGGAATTTCAACGGCAACGAAGAGTACAGCGTCCCACAGCCGGATGCGTACCCGCACGACCAGCGGCACCCGACCAAATACAGAGTCCGCGACGTTCCGTCGAAGGACGTGATCGCCGTGGTGCTCGAGAAATTCGAGCAGGTTTGATCGCGGGGACGCGTCTCGTTTCGCGCTGTATTTATCCGTTACCGGTTCGCCCGCCGACAGCTTTCTCCGCGTGAGACCCCTTCCGTCTCCCATGTCAGGCTGGACGACCGACGAGATGCCGCGACTGGACGGAAAAACTGTGGTCGTCACCGGGGCGAACAGCGGACTCGGCTACGAGGGGACCCGTGCGTTCGCCGAAAAGGGGGCGACGGTCGTGATGGCGTGCCGGAGCGTGCGGCGCGGCGATCGCGCCGCCGACGAGATCCGACGCGAGAGCGCCCTCGATCGCGAGGACCTCAACCTCGACGTCCGCGAGTGCGACCTCGCCTCCCTCGACTCGGTAGCGGCCTTCGCCGAGGGACTCGCCGCCGACTACGACGCGGTCGACGTCTGCTGTAACAACGCCGGGGTGATGGCGATCCCGCGGAGCGAGACCGAGGACGGCTTCGAGACCCAGTTCGGCGTCAACCACCTCGGCCACTTCGCGCTCACGGGGCGCCTGTTCCCGCTCTTGGACGCCGCCGAGGGGATCGGCGGGGCGGCCCGCGTCGTCACGCAGTCGTCTGGCGCCCACGAGCAGGGCGAGATGGACTTCTCGGACCTCAACTGGGAGCGCTCGTACGGGAAGTGGAAGGCGTACGGCCGGAGCAAGCTCGCGAACCTGCTGTTCGCCTACGAGCTCCAGCGGCGGATCGCCGACGCGAGGGGGAACGACGGGGGCGACGACCCCGAGATCCGAAGCGTCGCCTGCCACCCGGGCTACGCGGCGACGAACCTCCAGCACCGCACCGCGGAGGCGAGCGGTAACCCCCTGATGAAGGTCGGGATGAAGGCCGCGAACGCGGTGCTCGGACAGGACGCCGCGACGGGCGCCCTCCCCATGCTGTACGCCGCGACCGCCGACGTCGACGGCGGCGCCTACGTGGAGCCGGGCGGTCTCATGAACATGCGGGGGACGCCGACCGTCGGCCGGTCGAACGACGCCTCGTACGACCGCGCGGACGCCCGCCGGCTCTGGGAGTACTCCGAGGAGGCGACCGGCGTCGAGTTTCCTATTTAAAAGAAACCGCGGCGACTAATGCAGCGTGCCCTCCCGCACGCGGTCGTCGTGCGCGAACAGCGCGTAGCCGACGTCGACCGCGCGGTGACCCGTCTCCTCGGCGATCTCGCGGATCGGTTCGATCATCGTCACGTAGTCGGCGGCGTCGAACGACTCCTTCCGCCCGTCGAGATACCCCAACCGCTCCAGCGACGCCCAGACGCGGGTGTCGACGACGGCGTGGCGGTCGCCGTCGAGCGCGGCGACCACGCACGACGCCGTCGGCGCCTTGAACCCGGTGAGCCCCGTGATCAGGTGGATCGTCGAGAAGTCCCCGTCGACGGCGCGGGCGTTGCGGGTCACCTCCCGACAGCGCCGCTCCGGGTTCTTCCGGACGTGGTACGCGCTCCGCGTCGACGACTCGTAGGCGATGTCGTACAGCTGTTCGCGGGTCAGGTGCCCCTGCGCCCGGTACCTGTCGCCGAACTCGTCGAGCCGCTCGGGGAGGACTCCCTGCGTCTCGGCGTAGCGGTCGAGGTGCTCGGCGACGAACTCGTCGAGGTCGTCGACGTCCATGTCGGCGTCCTCTGGCTCGGAGGTCAAAACACCGGCGACGCCGCTCGCGGTGTAATATACGCGGAACGCGTTTCGAGAGCTGTCCGCCGTCGCCGGTCGCGGGTACGGCCGAGCGAGCTACAGCCGAGTGAGGTTCGTCGCGCGCGGACCCTTGTCCGCCTCCTCGATCTCGAACTCTACCTCCTGGCCTTCCTCGAGGTCCGGGCCGCCGACGTCTTCCATGTGGAAGAATACGTCTTCGTCAGCGTCGTCAGTCTCGATGAATCCGTAGCCGCCGGTGTCGTTGAAGAAGTCGACCTTACCTGTCGCCATCGCATTCGGACACACTCCCGACTGGATGATAAGTGTTGTGTGCGCTCCGATCCACCCGTATTCGACGCTCTCAGACCCGGACAGGCTCTATGTCCGTTTTTCCGGACCGGATCGCCGCGGCGGACCCCTTCGCGGCCGGAACGTCGGAATCGCCGCCGGTCGCGCGCGGCACCGTCCGCGCCCGCATCGGCCCGCGAGTCGGATCGCGAACCGTTTCCCGAAACGTTAGGTCGCGAGCGGCCGTACGCTCGAACGTAACTCGTGGCGAAAGACGACGCTCGGGTCGACATGACGGCGGGAGCCATCTCGCCGAAGCTGTTCGACCTCGCGTGGCCGCTGGTGCTCGGGAACCTCCTCCAGACGCTGTACAACCTCGCGGACATGTTCTGGGTCGGGCGGGTGAGCACCGAGGCCGTCGCCGCCGTCTCGCTCATGTTCCCGCTGTCGTGGATGTTCGTCTCGACCGCGGTGGGCCTCACGGCCGCGACGATCGCCCTGGTCTCCCAGCACGTCGGCGCCGGCAACGACCGGCGCGCCGACGAGGTCGTGGGACAGACGGTGCTGCTCGCGGTCGCGGTCTCCGTCGCCCTCGCCGCCCTCGGGTTCGCGGCCCGTCACCGGCTGCTCTACTGGATCGGCGCGCGGGACGCGGTGTTCGTCGAGTCGCTCGCCTACATCGAGGTGATCCTCCTCACGCTCCCGCTCACGTTCCTCTTCTTCGCGTTCCGCGCCTCCCTGCAGGGCGCGGGCGACACGACGACGGCGATGTGGCTGGTCGGGATCTCCGCGGGGATCAATATCGTCATCGATCCCGTCTTCATCCTCGGATGGGGGCCGGTCCCGCCACTCGGGACGCGCGGGGCCGCGATCGCGACGCTGATCGCGCGCCTCTTCGCGACCGCGACGGGCGTCTGGATTCTGCTGCGCGGCGACTGGGGGGTGAAGCTGTACGTCCGCGACCTCGCGCCGAACCCGGAGATCCTCCGGAAGCTGATCGGCGTGGGGTACCCGGCGACGCTCGACGGGTGGGCGCGGTCGTTCGCGGCCGTCTTCATGGCCGCGCTGGTCGCTCGGTTCGGCCCGGCCGCGACCGCGGCCTACGGGATCGGCGTCAGGCTCATGTCCGTCTCGTGGTCGGTCGCGGGCGCGGTCGGGCAGGCGACCGCGACGGGGGTCGGACAGAACCTCGGCGCGGAGACGCCCGACCGCGCCGTCGCCGTCACCCGCGTCGCCACGCTAGGGACCATGGCGCTACTCGGCGTCGCCGGCGGCGCGGTCTGGCTGTTTCCGGCGGTCGCGATGCGCGTCTTCATCGACGACCCGGCGACGGTCGCCGAGGGGGTCGTCTTCCTCCGCGTCATCGCGCTGTCGTGGGCGTTCTTCGGCGGGCTCATGGTGATACAGGGCGCGTTCCGCGGCGCGGGCCACACCAAGGCGGCGCTGGCGCTCTCGCTGCTCTCCCGGTGGGCCGTCCGGATTCCGCTCGCCGCCCTGCTCGCGTTCGGGGCGGTCGGGATCACGCTCGGCGGCGGGGCGGTCGGTCCCGTCGACGTCCCCGCGATCGAGATCAGCTACGTCGGGCTCGACTGGGGCGTCGTGGGGCTCTGGTGGGCGTACGCGATGGCCGCCGTGGTCTCCTTCGCGGTCGGCGTGGCGTGGTTCCTGCGCGGGACGTGGACGGAGGGAGTCGTCGACGAGTCGGACGGTGCGGCGGTCGCGCCGGGCGACGACCGCGGAGACCGGGAAGAAGGGGAGGGGGAGGGGGTCGAAGGCCCGGACGTCTCGGCCGAGACGGTCGACGACTGACGCCGGACCGCGACCCGGGACTACCGCTGTTCCTTCGCCATTTCCAGCGAGATAAAGAAGCCGAAGTACGCCGGGATTCCGGCGAGCATGAACATGTAAAACACCCACTGCGGGGCGTTCGTGAACGCGTAATCGAAGAGGAGCGACACGAGCGTCACCCAGACGACCGCGAACAGCAGGTCCTGCACCATGCCGGTCCGGTGCTCGGTGACGTGCGATCGGACGCGGTCGGCGAGGCTCTCCTCGTCGCTGTCGTCGATCGGCTTCGTCTCTGTCATGAGTGTGCGTGTCGGTCGGGGTACGTCGGTGTTCCGGAAGCGGTGCGAGTCGGTCGGTCGAACGCCCGTGGCCGCGACGGAACGCGGCCGCGCCCGCGGTCGCGGCTCAGTCCTCGTCGGCGTAGTCGACGACGAGAACGGGCACGTGCGTCGACCGAAGCGTCCGCTCGGTGACGCTCCCGAGGAGCGCGCGCCGGACGCCGGCGCGGCCGTGGCTCCCCATCACGATGAGGTCCACGTCGTGGTTCTCGGCGTAGTCGGCGATCACCGTGTGCGGGCGGCCGCCGGAGATCTGCTCGACGACCTCGATATCCCGCTCCGCGCCGCGGGCGGCGACGGCGCCGGTCGCCTCGTCGGCCTTCGATTTCAGCTCCTCCATCTCGTCGAACCGGCCCTGCTTGAGCCGGTCGACCTGCTCGGTCCCGAGGCCGAGGTTGACCGAGTCGATGTCGACCACGTACAGCGCGTGGACCTCGGCGTCGTACTGCTCCGCGAGGTCGAGCGCGTGTTCGACCGCTGACTCTGCGACGTCGCTGCCGTCAGTCGGGATCAGAATGTGTTCGTACATGGATCACTCCTCCGTGGCCGCGCGGCCCCCGTCGGCCGTCATCTCCTCGCCGCCGTCGGCGACGACGTCCTCTGCCGTCTGCTGTTGGCCCATCGGTTCGGGGCTGTGACACTGGCGGACCATCCGCTTGGTCTCCAGCGGGGGTTCCGGCGTCGCCATCGAGACGGCGATGGTGACGAGGAACACGAGCGGCGTGCCGACCAAGGCGGCGCCGATCGGCGGCACGTACTGGGCGTAGACCGGGATGAGCGCCTGTCCGGAGCCACCGGCGATGTCGGCGAGGAAGCCGACGTAGGCCGGCAGGACGCTGTTGACGATCGAGGTGAACCACAGCACCAGGCCGACGGTCATCCCCGCGAGCGCTCCCTGCCGGTTGGTGTTCTCCCACCACAACCCGAGGAAGAACATCGGGAACAGGACGGTGCCCGCGAGCGAGAACGCGTAGGCGACGAGTTCGCCGATGAGCGCCGGCGGGTTGAACGCGGTCACCGTGACGAGCGCGCCGATCCCGACGATGGTCGCCCGGCCGATGAGCACTTGCTGCCGCTGGGTCGCGTCGGGGTTGATGAGCTCGGCGTAGATGTCGTGAGCGACGGCGGAGGAGGCCGTAATGAACAGCCCCGCCGTCGTCGCGATCGCGGCCGCCATCGCGCCGGCGGCGACCAGCCCGACGAACCAGGTCGGTAACTGGGCGAACTGTGCGGCCAGCACGACGATGACGTCGCCCTCCGCGCCGGACATCGCCTGCTCGCCGCTGAACACCGCTTCGGACGAGATGCCGTTCACGGTCGCGAAGAGGTCGACGCCGAAGGCCGCCATCGCCGGCGCGGCCCAGTACAGGAGCAGGATGAAGAACAGCCCCCACACGGTGGACCAGCGGGCGGTCCGCTCGCTCTGGACCGTGTAGAACCGGACCAGAACGTGCGGGAGGCCGCACGTGCCGAAGATGAGCGAGAACGCCGTCGCGACCCACAGGTAGTAGCTGTTCCCGCCGATGAACGGCTCGCTGAACTGCCGGCCGAGCTCGCTGAACAGGGTGCCGTACTCGATCTGCGGGAGCACCGTCGAGTACCCCTGCGAGAAGCCGACGACGTAGACGCCCGCGAGGAACGCGACGATGAGGATCACGTACTGAACGGCCATGTTCTTCGTCGCGCCCAGCATGCCCGAGAGCGCGAGGTAGCCGACGGTGATGGTCATCATCACGATGATCATCGGGATGATGTCGAGTCCGAACACGTACTGACCGACCAGCCCCATCCCGCGGGCTTGGCCCACGGAGTAGACGTACGCGATGAGCAGCGTGGTGAACGCGGCCAGTGCGCGTGCCATCGGGGAGTTGAATCGGTCCGCGACGAAGTCCGGCGCGGTGTACTTCCCGAACCGGCGCATCTGGGCCGCGAGGAAGATGAGCAGGACGAAGTACCCGGTCGTCCAGCCGACGATGAACGCGAGCCCGTAGAAGCCGGCGAGCGCGACCAGCCCGGCGAGGCCGAGATACGAGGCGGCCGACATCCAGTTGGCGCCGATCGCCATCCCGTTTTCGATGTTACCGATACCCCGACCGGCGACCCACATGCCCTCGGTGTCTGCCACCTTGAACACGAAGCCGATGGCCAGGAAAGAGGCCATCATCAGGAAGACGATGATAGCCGGGAGGAGCTTAAAGGAGATATCGAGCGCCTCGGCTTGGAGCGGGAGCGTCATTCCCGCTGCCCCCCGTCGCTGGCGGTGTCGGCCGACCCGGTGTCGGTGCTGTGGTCGATGCCGTACTTATCGTCCAACTTGTCCCGCTGGCGGGCGTAGACGGCCGCCAAGATCAGCGCGCCCGTCGGCGCGCCGAAGGCGACTAAGAAGTAGTGCCAGGGGAATCCGAGCACCGGCATGGTCGTCGTCATCGTGCCCGGTGCGAGCATCGTCATCGTGACCGGACCGAAGACGATGAGTGCCCAAACGATGAACCCGGTCCAGACGATTCTGAGGTGGTCCCGCATATACGCGGTGCTCGGTTTCAGCAGGTTCACCTCTTCGCTGAGGTAGTCGGTCTGTCGGTGCTGCTGTGCCGCGCCCGTGGCGACGCCGCCGTCGGTGGCCGCGTCGCCCGCTGCTCGTCCACCATCGGTGGCCGCGTCGCCCGCTGCTCGTCCACCCTCGGTGGCCGCGTCGTCAGTATCGTGTGAACTATTATCTGTCATGTGTATCGGTGTGCCGTGGTGTGTCGGTATCGCGTGTCGTCGCGCGTCGATTATCTGAATCGATCGTGATGGTCGTCGGCGCGTCGGCGTGCTCCGGTACCGGTTGCGTGTCGAAAACGAGGCCGGTGAGCGGCTACTCGCCCTCTGCCTTCCGCTGGATCTCCTCGACGATCTCCGGGTTCCGGAGCGTGCTCGTGTTTCCGAGCTCCTCGCCGTCGGCGATGTTCTCCAACAGGCGCCGCATGATCTTGCCCGAGCGCGTCTTCGGCAGGTCGGGCGTGAACACGACCTGCTCCGGCCGGGCGATCGGGCCGATGGCGTCCTCGACGCCGGCGACGATCGCGTCGCGGAGCTCCTCGTTGCCCTCGTACCCGTCCTCGGTCGTCACGTACGCGTAGACGGCCTCCCCTTTGATCTCGTGGTTGCCACCGACGACGGCGGCCTCCGCGACCCCCTCGACGCCGACGATGGCGGACTCGATCTCCATCGTCCCCAGCCGGTGGCCGGAGACGTTCAACACGTCGTCCACGCGGCCGAGGACGGTGATGTACCCGTCCTCGTCGATCTTCGCCCCGTCCTCCGGGAAGTACACCCAGTCCTCGGGGTCGTCGCTGTCGGTGTCGGAGTACTCCGCCCAGTACTCGTCGATGTAGCGCTCGTCGTTGTTGTACAGCGTCCGGAGCATGCCGGGCCACGGCTTCTGTACCGTGAGGTAGCCGGCCTTCCCCGGCTCTACCTCGTCGCCGAGCGTGTCGAGGATCTGGACGTCCAGCCCCGGCAGCGGCGGGCCCGCCGCCCCGGGCTTCATGTCCTTGATCCCGGGTAAGGTCGTGATCATCATCCCGCCGGTCTCCGTCTGCCACCACGTGTCGACGATGGGGCACTCCTCGTCGCCGATGTGCTGGTAGTACCACTTCCACGCCCGCGGGTTGATCGGCTCGCCGACAGTCCCGAGCAGCCGCAGCGAGGAGAGGTCGTGGCGGTCCGGGTACTCCGAGCCCCACTTCATGAACGCGCGGATCGCCGTCGGCGCCGTGTACAGCTGGGTCGCGTCGTGCTCGTCGACGATCTCCCAGAGGCGGTCCTGTTCGGGGTGGTCCGGCGTCCCCTCGTACATCATCGTCGTCGTCCCGAGCGCGAGCGGCCCGTAGACGATGTAGGAGTGACCCGTGATCCAGCCGATGTCGGCCGAGCAGAAGTACGTGTCATCCGGCTTGATGTCGAGGACCGACTGCGAGGTCCACGACACCCACGAGAGGTAGCCGCCGGTCGTGTGTTTCACCCCCTTCGGCTGTCCCGTCGTCCCCGAGGTGTACATCAGGAACAGCATGTCCTCGGCGTCGCGGGTGACAGGCTCCACCTCCGCGCCCTCGTGCTCGGCCACGAGGTCGCCGTAATCGAGCTGGTCGTCGCCGAGGTCGTGACCGAAGTCGTCGCCGTTCGGCCCGAGCCGGTCGACGACGACGGTCGTGGTGTCGTGGTCGACGCCCGCGAGCCCCTCGTTCGCCTTGTCGAGGTGGTCGAGGGGGTCGCCGCGGCGGTAGTAGCCGTCGCAGGTGACGAGGTACTCCGACTCCGCGGAGTTCATCCGCGTCGCGAGCGCGTCGGCCGAGAACCCGGCGAACACGACGCTGTGGGGCGCGCCGATGCGGGCGCACGCCAGCATCGCGACCGGTAGCTCCGGGATCATCGGCATGTACATCGTCACGACGTCGTCCTCCTCGACGCCCTGATCGCGGAGGGCGGCCGCGAACTCGTTCACCTCGCGGTGGAGCTCCGCGTACGTGTACGTGCGGTCGTCCTCGTCGACCGGCTCGCCGACCCACTCGATCGCGGCCTCGTCGCCGCGCTCGTCGAGGTGTCGGTCGAGGCAGTTGGCGGACGCGTTCAGCTCGCCGCCGGTGAACCACTCGTAGAAGGGCGGGTCGCTGTCGTCCAGCACCTGGTCGTAGTCGGACTCCCAGTCGAGGAGGTCGGCCGCGGCCTGCCAGCACTGCGGCCAGTTCTCCTCGAACGTCTCGTAGATCTCGGGGTCGGAGACGTTCGCCTGCGCCGCGAACGACTCGGGCGGCTCGAACACCTCCTGCTCTTCAAGTCTCGCTTCCAGTTGACCGTCACCCTCTGTCATGGTACGGTCGTATCCAACCGATCTCGGCATATAAACGCTGACGCTAAATACGAAAAATCATGATGAATACGCGGCGCGTTGCCCGGCTCCGTCCCGTCCGCGTCGCGCTCTCGAACCCCAATATAAACGATTCGCGTGGGTCGCGTCAACGGCGCTCTCGGTACTCCTCGTCGAAGAGGCCGTCGAGCAGGGCGCGCTGGGCCTTCCGGAGGTGGTTGTGGAACGTCGGGGAGGAGACCTCCATCGCGTCGGCGACCTCCTCGGCGGTGCTCTCCCGCGGCCAGTCGAAGTAGCCGCCGTGGTACGCGGCCGACAGCGCGGCCCACTGGCGGTCGGTGAAGCGGTCCGCGACCCCCTCGCGGAACGACGACTCCGGCCGTGACGCCCGGACGACGGACTCCTTGCTCGCGAGGCGGGCGTCGTCGAAGGCCGCGCGGAGCCCGTCGGCCACCGGTCTGACGTCGGCGCCCCCGGGGAGGTCGGCGACGACGCGGACGCGACCGTCCTCCGCGGTCGCCTCGCGGACCGTCGCGCCGTGTTCGGTGAGCGTCCGGACCGCCGACCCTCCCTCGACGCGGACCGAGGCCGAACAGCCGTCCTCGCGCGTCTCGGTCACCCGGAGGTCAGAGACGCCGTCCGCGCCGTCGACGACGTCGGCGACGCCCTGGGGCCTCGCGCCAGCGACGGAGAGGTAGAGCCGCGAGGCCTCGTCGGTGACGCCGACGGTGGAGTCGAGTTCTATCGCACAGCCGAGGGCGGCGCTCGCGCGGGCGAGGAACGCTCCGTCGTCGGCGGTGTGGAACTCCACCTCGGTGACGGCGTCGGAGTGCAGGAGGTCGCGCCACCGGCCCGCCGTCACCGCCCAGCCGAGACAGCGCCCGAGCGCGACCAGCTCCCGCCGCTCGACGTCCGACACGGGCGCGCCGTCGTCGGCGACGACGCAGAGCGCGCCGTGCGTCACGTCCCGGTAGCCGGCGGGGACGGCGATCCCGGGCCGGCCGCCGGCGGTGGGCTCCCCGTCCGTCAGGACCGGCTCGCCGTCCTCGACCGCGCCGAGCCACGGCCCCTCCCGCGTGACGCCGCGGTCGACGAGGACCTCTCGGTCGACCCCGGCTGCTCCCACGACCTCCGCCCGGCCGTCGTCGACCGATCCGCGGACCACCCACGCCTCGGCCCACCGACCGGACTCGACCAGTCGCTCCGGGACCGCGGCGAGCGGCGATTCCCTCGCCTCGCCGTCGGCGAGGGCCTCGAATCCGCCGAGCGCGCTCGGGGCCCGTCCGCCCGCGTCCGGATCCGGAGCGCCGGTACCGCCGGCTTCGGCGCCCCCGGCGGGGGCGAACGCCTCGGCGATCTCCCGCCCGTCGAGCGGGCCGAGGAACTCGTCGAGCGTGCCGAGGGTCTCCCAGCCGCCGGCCTCGCGCACGGCGTGCGGGTCGACGCCCCGATCGACGAGGAGCCGGCGCGCGAACGTCTCCCGGAGATCGCTCGGCGTGACGTCGGCCGGCACCGCGCCGTCGGTCCGCGCCGCCGCCCGCTCGGCCGTCTCGGACACGATCATCTGGACGCGCCGGGGCGACACGCCCACGAACGGCTCCGCGTCGTCGAGTCCCTCGCTCTCGGCGTACCGGCGGAGCTCGGACGCCAGCGAGGCGGGGACGACTGTCTCGCGGTCGATCGCCACCGTCGACTCGGCGCCGTTCGTCGGCTCCCCTTCGGCCTCGCCGTCGGTTCCCGAGCCGTCCGGGACGGCGAGGAGGGACGCGCCGGAGGCGACGCCCGAGTCCCGGAGATCCCGCGGCGCGACGCGGGTGATCTCGCCGGTTCGGAGCCCGGCCTCGCCGGCGAGGCGAACCACGACCGCGGCGCGGTACGTCTCCGCGGCGGTCAGGAGCGCGTCGTAGGCGTCGCCGTCGAGGCCGTCGACCATTTGTTTCGTAAGTAGACAGAAACCCGAAAGAAAAATCTTCCCCCTTTAGTCGCCTCGCGCGGTCTGCAAGGCGAACTTCAGCCGACGCGGTCGACCGACCGCTCTGATCGCACCTTATGGACGGTCAGAATTTCGGTCTTCAGACAGTACCCGAAATAGCCGTCGAGCGGTCAGCCCGAAGGCGGTGCGCCCCGGACGACGGGGATCCGCCCGAGCACCCGCGGTCCGCCCCTGCCGAGGCCGCCGAGACCGCCGCGACCGGGCGGCCGACTCAGACGCCGTCGGCGACGCCCCACGCGACGTGGTCCCACAGGCGCTCGTAGGCGTAGTAAGTCGCGGTCTTGAGGGCGTTGGTCACCAGCCCGATGTTCACGGCGTCGCCGACGTCGCCGACGATCGCCCACGCCACGGTCACGGTGATCATGACCATGAACGCGCGGTAACAGTGCGTCTTGGCGACCGCGCGCCTCCGGTCGTGAAGCGCGGACCGCGAGACCAGCGTTCCCATACCGACGCTTCGGCGGCCACGCTTATGGATCCTTAAGAAATTTCGAAAGCGGTGTTTGGGAACCGTATTCGGTTACTCACTTCGAACGGCGGACTCGATCTCTCCGACGACCTCAGGGTTCCGGAGGGCGCTGACGTCGCCGAACTCCTCGCCGCGCGCGATGTCTTCGAGCAGGCGGCGCATGATCTTGCCCGAGCGCGTCTTCGGGAGGTCGGGGGTGAACACGATCCGGTCCGCGCGGGCGAGGTCGCCGACCTCGCGGGCCAGCTCCTCGCCGATCGCCGTCCTGAGCGGCTCGCCGGGCTCGACGTCGCTCCGAGTGGTCACGTAAGCGACGACGTCGCCGTCGTCGTCGCCGACGACCGCGGCCTCGGTGACCCCTTCGACGCCGACGATCGCCGACTCCAGCTCGGCCGTGTTGAACCGCTGCGCCCGGACGTTGATCACGTCGTCGACGCGACCGAGAATGGTTACGTAGCCGTCCTCGTCGACCGTCGCGCCGTCGCCGGTCCGGTACCGCCACCCGTCCTCGGCCTCGACCCAGTACTCCCGGCGGTAGCGCTCGTCACCCTCGCGGAGCCCGCGGAGCATGCCGGGCCACGGCGACCCGATCGTGAGGTAGCCCGGCTCGCCCGGGTCCACCGGCTCGCCGTCCTCGTCGACGACGCGCGCGTCGATCCCGGGCAGGGGCGGCCCGACCCTCCCCGGTTTCATGGGCGTGATCCCGGGCAGCGTCGCGAGCGCGATGGCGCCCGTCTCCGTCTGCCACCACGTGTCCACGATCGGCGCCTCGCCGCCGCCGACGTGGTCGCGGTACCAGCGCCACGCCTTCGGCGTGATCGACTCGCCGACGGTGCCCAACAGCCGGATCGACGAGAGGTCGTGGCGGTCGGGGTACTCCGCGCCCCACTTCATGAACGACCGGATCGCGGTCGGGGAGGTGTAGAAGACGCTGACCGCGTTGCGCTCGATGAGGTCCCACACGCGGTCCCGGTCCGGGTAGTCCGGCGAGCCCTCGTACAGCACGGTCGTCGTCCCGACGGAGAGCGGGCCGTACACGCCGTACGAGTGGCCCGTGATCCAGCCGATGTCGGCCGCGCACCAGTAGGTGTCCGACGGGCGGACGTCGAGGACGTTCCGGGTCGTCCAGGCGACGTGCGCGAGGTAGCCACCGGTCGCGTGTTCGACGCCCTTCGGCCGGCCGGTCGTCCCCGAGGTGTACATCACGAACAGGAGGTCGGTGGCGTCGCGCGCGACCGGCTCGACCGTCTCGCCGTCGTGCGCGTCGACGAGCGACTCGTACGCGTGTTCGTCGGCGCCGAGCGACACGTCCAGCGCGTCGCCCAGCCGGTCGACGACGACCGTCGCCGCGAGGTCGCCGTCGGCCCGGAGTCGCGCGTTGTCCGCCTTCGACTTCTGGTTGAACGCGTCCTCCCGGCGGTAGTAGCCGTCGCAGGTGATCAGGTACGACGAGTCGGCCGCGTCGAGGCGGGTCGCGAGCGCCTCCGCCGAGAGCCCCGCGAAGACGACGTTGTGCGGCGCGCCGATGCGGGCGCACGCCAGCATCGCGACCGGCAGCTCCGGAACCATCGGGAGGTACAGCGTCACCACGTCGTCCTCCTCGACGCCGAGCTCCCGCAGGCCGGCCGCGAGCGCGTTCACTTCGCGGTGTAAGTCGAGGTAGGTGTACGACCGCCGCTCGCCACGCTTGCCGAACCAGCGAATCGCGAGCTGGTTGCGCCGCTCGTCGAGGTGGCGGTCGACGCAGTTGACGGCGGCGTTGAGCCGCCCGTCCGGGAACCACTCGTAGAAGGGCGGGTCGCCGTCGTCGAGCACCCTCTCGTACGGTCGCTCCCAGTCGAGGAGGTCGGCGGCCCGCCGCCAGGCGTCGGGCCCCTCGGTCGCGAACGCGTCGTACACCCCCGCGTCGCTCGCCACGGCCCGCTCGCGGAACCCGGTCGGCGGCTCGATGGCGTCGTCGTCGGCGACGGGGCGGTCCCGCCGTCGGCCGTCGACTCCGGCGTCGTCCATGATACCCGTTCGCAAGTGGAGGAATGTATACTTTGTCCGCGGTCCCGGTCGGCGGCGAGTCGGCTACGTCGACTCCGCGGGCGCGAGATCCGCCGCCTTCGACCGCGCGCGGGCCACGATCGAGGGTTTGGCCTCGAAGTCGACGGTCACCTGGTCGCTCGCGTACGACTCCTCGTCGACGTGGCCGTGGTCATGGATCCACGAGACGAGGCTCATCGCCTCGTCGGAGACCGGGAGGACGAGCCGCTCGCGCTCCCAGTCGGGGAGCTCGTCTTCGACGCGGTCGCGGAGCTCCGCGACGCCCGCGCCCGTCTTCGCCGAGACGGCGACGGGGTCGGGGGCGACACCGGAGAGCGCACCGCGCTTATCGGCCAACTCGCCGGGCGCGAGCCGGTCGACCTTGTTGAACACGGTCACGACGGGGGCCTCGTTGCGCTCGTAGAGGGTGTCGTGGCTCGTGACGAGCTTCTCGCGCATGTCCTCGACCGGCTCGCTCGCGTCGACGACGAGCAGCACGAGGTCGGCGCGGTAGACCGAGTCGAGCGTCGACTCGAACGACTCCACGAGCCAGTGGGGAAGGTCCGCGATGAACCCGACCGTGTCCGTGAGCAGCACGTCTCGCTTCTCCATCTCGGCCCTGCGGGTCGTCGTGCCGAGCGTGGTGAACAGCATGTCCTGCGACTCGGCGGTGGTGTCGAGGTCGGGGTGTCGGTCGGCGTTCTCGTCGACGTCGATCTCGGCCGCGAGCCGGCGCATCAGCGTCGACTTCCCGGCGTTCGTGTACCCCGCGAGCGCGACCAGGTCGAAGCCGGAGTCGCGGCGCTGCTCGCGGCGCGCCTCTTCCTTCTCCGCGATCGACTCCAGCTCGTCCTGTATCTCGGAGATCTGGCGTTTGATGTCGCGCTCGACGCTCTCGTCGTACTCGCCGAGCCCCATGAAGCCGGGGCGCTCGTCGCGCTTCGCGAGGCTCGCCTTCGCCTCGGCGCGCGGGAGCTCGTACCGGAGCTCCGCGAGCTCGACCTGGAGCTGCGCCTTCCGGGTGTTGGCGCGCTGACCGAATATCTCGAGGATGAGCGTGAACCGGTCGATCACCTCGACGCCCTCGGGGAGCTCCCCGCCGATATTGAACGTCTGGTACGGGCCGACGTCGTTGTCGACGATGACGGCGCCGGCGTCGGTCCGGCGGACCAAGTCGCGCAGCTGCGCGACCTTTCCCTCCCCGAACATGAACGCGGCGTCCTCGGTGCGGGTCTGGGTGAGTTCGCCGACGACCTCGTACCCCGCGGCCGCGGCGAGCTGGGTGATCTCGGCCAGGTCGGCGTCGCCGGAGTCGACGCGCTTGGCGACGACCGCCCGCCGCTCTCGGGGGACCGATTCGGCGTCGCCGTCGGCGCTCGCCCCCTCGACGCTCCCGGTCATAAGAGGAGGTCTCGGGCGGCGTACGCGGCGTGGTGTGCTGCCTGCACTGTTTCGCGTTCTCCTATGCTCTCGACGTATTTAAACTCGGGTCGGAAGCTCAGCCCGACTCGATCGGGGGGCTCCTCGTAGAACTCGCCGTGTTCGGCGACGATCGGGCCGTCCGGCGGCTCCGGCAGGTTCCCGACCGCGGTCGCGACGAGGCCGAGGGTCGCGTCGAGCGTCGGTCCCTCGCGCACGGCGGCGAAGCCCATCCCCTCGACCGACCGGATCCGCGTCGAGCCGACCCGGGCGTGGACCGCGGCCGCGACCATCAGGTACTCGCCCGCCTCCTCGTGGCGGCCGCTGATGTCGACGCCGACCACCTCAGGGGCGGGCACCGGCCACCTCGGTTCGCCCGGGCCGCGAGCTCCTACCGACGGGTGTCAGCTCCATAACCCGTCGTTGTTTGCCCGCCGAATTGAACGTTTCCGTGGTGTGCGCCGGAAATTCGAGTCCGCCGGCTCAGGCCGACAGCGTCGCGACCGCGTCGCCGATGCGGTCGATCGCGGCGTCGACGTCGTCCTCGTCGACGTCGAGGTGCGTGGTGAACCGCGTCGTGTGCTCGTCGAACTCCACGCAACCGACGCCGGCCGACTTGCAGGCCTCGACGAGGTCCGACGCGGGGATCCCGGCGTCCTCGGTGTGCGCGACGACGATGTTGGTGTCCGGCGCGGGCGCGTCGACCCCGTCCAGCGCGTCGAGCCCGGCGGCGAGCCGCTCGGCGTTGGCGTGGTCGTCCGCGAGCCGGTCGACGTTCTCCAGGGCGAGGAGGCCGGGCGCGGCGATCATGCCGGCCTGTCGCATCCCGCCGCCGAACAGCTTCCGGACGCGGCGGGCCGCCTCGACGAACGCCTCGTCGCCCGCGAGTATCGAGCCGACGGGCGCGCCGAGCCCCTTCGAGAGGCAGAAGGTGACGCTGTCGACGGGGTCGACGACGTCGCTCGCGTCGACGCCGAGCGCGACAGCCGCGTTGAACACGCGGGCGCCGTCGAGGTGGACCGGCACGTCGGCGTCGCGGGCGACGTCGGCGGCCGCGGCGATCCCCTCGACCGGCACCGCGACGCCCCCGCGGTAGTTGTGGGTGTTCTCCAGCGAGAGGAGGCCGGTCCCGGGCCGGTGGAGGTCCTCGCTCACGAGTCCCTCGCGAACCTCCTTCGGGGTCGGGACGCACCGGTCGCCGGCGTCGATCGTGCGAGTCTGCGCGCCCGAGAGCTTCGCCGCGCCGGCGAGCTCCCACCGGTAGATGTGCGACTCGCGCTCCAAGAGGAGCTCCTGCCCCGGCTCCGTGTGGACGTGGACGGCGATCTGGTTGGCCATCGTCCCGGAGGGGACGTACAGCGCGGCCTCGGTCCCGACCGCCTCGGCGGCGCGGCGCTCTAACTCGTTGACCGCGGGGTCGTCGCGGTACACGTCGTCGCCGACCTCGGCGGTCGCGGCCGCCTCGCGCATCTCGGCCGAGGGCGTCGTGACGGTGTCGGATCGCAGGTCGATGGTGTCCTCGTCGGTCTCCATTCGGTACCGTCGGTTCGGCGGCCGATCGGAAATAGGTCGCGCTCACCCGGCCGGGGCGTTCCGGATTCGGTCCCTTCTTAATCGACGCGACCGATCCGTGACGTATGGCAACGGAAGCCGCGGCCGACGACGCGACCGACGCCCCCGATGCGTACGAGGCCCTCCTGGACCGCGTTCGACGCTGGAACACGGTTGGGAGCGCCGCCGGCGTGCTCGGGTGGGACCAACAGGTGATGATGCCCGAGGGCGGCACCCCCGCCCGGTCGAAGCAGCTGTCGACGCTCTCGTCGATCCGCCACGACATGATCACGGACGAGGAGACCGGCGAGCTGCTCGCCGAGCTCGACGACGCCGGCCTCTCCGACGAGCGGGCGGCGGTCGTCCGCGAGGTCCGCCGCGAGTACGAGCGCGCCGACGCGGTCCCGGTCGAACTCGTCGAGGAGATCTCCGAGACCGGCTCCGAGGCGCTGCAGGCGTGGGAGGAGGCGAAAGCTGAGGACGAGTTCGAGACGTTCGCGCCGTACCTGGAGAAGCACGTCGAGCTCAAACGGGAGTACGCCGAACACATCGACCCCGACCGCGACCCCTACGAGGTCCTCTTCGAGGACTACGAGCCGTGCCTCTCGATCGACCGCGCCGAGTCGATCCTCGAGGAGCTCCGCGAGACGCTCGTCCCCATGATCGACGCGATCCGCGACGCCGACGCGGACCTCGCCGTCGACACGTTCGAGGGCACGTTCCCCGAGGACGAGCAGGAGGAACTCGCCCGCGAGGCGCTCGAACTCCTCGGCTACGACTTCGATCGCGGCCGGCTCGACGTCTCCTCGCACCCGTTCACCTCCGGCAACCAGTTCGACTGCCGCGTGACCACCCGGTTCGACGAGTCGGACCCGCTCGGCGCGATCGGCTCGACGATCCACGAGTACGGCCACGCGCAGTACAACCTCGGGCTCCCGCGGGAGGAGTGGGCCACCCCGCTCGGCGAGTCGCGCGACCTCTCCGTCCACGAGTCGCAGTCGCGGCTCTGGGAGAACCACGTCGGGCGGAGCCGACCGTTCTGGGAGCTGTTCCTCCCGCGGTTCCAAGAGCAGTTCCCGCAGACCGAAGACGCGAGCGTCGAGGACGCCTACGAGGCGTTCAACCAGGTGCACGAGGACAACCTCATCCGCGTCGAGGCCGACGAGCTCACCTACCACCTCCACATCATCGTCCGGTTCGAGATCGAGCGCGACCTGATCCGCGGGGACCTCGCGGTCGAGGACGTCCCGGAGGTCTGGAACGACAAGTACGAGGAGTACCTCGGGATCCGCCCCGACACCGACAGCGAGGGCTGTCTCCAGGACATCCACTGGAGCCACGGCAACTTCGGCTACTTCCCGACGTACTCGCTGGGCTCGGTCATGGCCGCCCAGCTGTTCGAGGCCGCCGAAGCGGAGATCGACGACCTCGACGCGAAGATCGCCGACGGCGACTTCGACGAGCTGCAGTCGTGGCTCGGCGAGAACGTCCATCGACACGGCTCGCGCTACGAGACGAACGAGCTGGTGAAACGCGCCACCGGCGAGGCGTTCTCCGCCGACGCGTTCACCGACTACGTCGAGGAGAAGTACGGCGAGCTGTACGACCTCTGAGGCACTGAGGTCTCCGCGTTCTCGGCGGTCTCCGCGGTTTCGTGGGTTATGCGGGCTTCACCCCAGCCGGAGCCCCGTCATCAGCACGATAATCGCGAGCATCGCGCCCGCCTCGAGGAGTCCGACGACGAGATTCCGCTTCTCGATCGCCTCGAGTCGTGAGGCGTCGGGCTCCGCCGACCGGCTCTCGTAGTACGCGCTCAGGTGGATCCGGTTCGGGACGAGCAGCCCGAAGACGAAGAGTCCCCAGCCCAGCGTCAGCGAGAGGGTCGGCCACCGTCCGGAGAACCCGTAGCCGAGTCCGAAGACGGACCCGAGCAGGATCGTCCCCGAGACGACGGTCGTCAGGGAGAACCCGAGCACGAAGAACACGACCTTCGGCGTCAGCGCGGTCGTCACGTCCGCCGCGGTCTCGCGATCGAGGCCGCCGAGGGTCGGCCCGATGACCGCCGGGAAGATCAGCGCGAACCCGAACCAGACCGCGCCGGCGGCGACGTGGGTATAAAACAGGAGTGTCGTGCTCGAGAGGAGGACGCCGGCGGCGACGAACGACAGCGGCACAATGACGCTCCCGGCCGCGAACGCCGGGTTGGCGGCTTGCGCGAGATGCGCGACGCGCTCCAGCCAGTTGGCCTCCTCCACGCGGTCATGCTCGTGAATGACTGCCATGGAAGCGGATGGAACATGCAGAACATATTGGTTTTCGTTGCGACATTTTTGACGATCACCGACACGCGGATCAGTTTAAAAGGCCTCGTTCGCCGTCCCGCTACCGCGACGCTCGACGTTTCGCTGCTCGGCCTCGCTACTTCTCGATGATGCTCTCCTCGACCGCCTCGCCGAAGTGGCGCGCGACGTCCTCGTAATAAACGAGCGCCTCGTCACCGGCTTCGAGATCGGTGACGGCCTTCTTGCCGTCGCTCGTCGCCACCTTCACGGTCTCGGCGTTCTGGATGAGCGTCTCCA
Organism: Halorubrum sp. Ea1; assembly: GCF_002252965.1. Classification (NCBI taxonomy): domain Archaea; kingdom Methanobacteriati; phylum Methanobacteriota; class Halobacteria; order Halobacteriales; family Haloferacaceae; genus Halorubrum; species Halorubrum sp. Ea1. Next base: position 9,350 of record NZ_NHPG01000073.1, on the reverse strand, counting down.
CGCGATCGACCCCGTCCTCGGTCTCCAGTTCGGCCTGCAGCCGGAACATCGGTCGCTTCTCGATCTTCACGCGCCCGACGATCGCCTCGCGCGTGTGACCCGCGGTGTCGAGGATCTGCACCTCGTCGCCGCTGGAGAGCTCCGCGAGGTAGTTCGTGCCGCCCTCGGCGTTGCGGACGTAGGCGTGGACGGCCCCGGCGTTCACGCGGAAGGGGCGCGACTCGACGTACGGCGACTCCGCGGTCTCGGCGTGGACGAAGAAGAGCCCGCGCGACATCGACCCGACGAGCATCCCCTCGTCGTCGTCCATCAGCGAGCCGGTGTCGATGCAGACGCGGTCGGCCATCCCGGTGCGCTCGACCGCGGTCACCTCGGCGTGTCGGAGGTCGAGCGTCTCGCGGTCGGCGGCGTCGCGGGCGTCGACCGCGCCCCGGATCTCGTCGGGGGAGTCGCTGTCGAGGAGGACGCCGTCCGCGCCGATCTCCAGCGTCTCGAAGGCGGTCCGGGCCTCGGCCGCGGTCGTCGCGCCGGCGACGAGGTGCGTCTCCTCGCCGACCCGCGCGATCAGGTTCTCCAGCGGGATGATCGACCAGTCCTCGCCGACGACGATCGTGTACTCGGCGTCCGCCGCCGCCTCCTCGGCGAACCGCTCGTACTCGGTCCCCAGCACGCGGACGTACACGCCCTGGGCGCGGTCGTCGCTCCGGCGGACCGTCGTGAGGTCCGCGGAACCGGAGAAGTCGTTCGGGAGGTCGATCGTCCCGTCGCCCTCGCCGCCCTTGCCGACGAAGTAGGCGTCGGCCTCGGCGTCGCTCTCGGCGTCGTCGATGACGTCCGCCTCCGAGCGGAACGCCGCGACCGAGACGTCGCCAAGCTCGCGGACGCGCCCCACGTCCGCCTCGTCGACGAGTACCCAGTCCGCGCCGGCCTCGATGGCGGTCGTGATCCGTCGCTTGCGCGCCTCCCAGTCGCCGACGCTCCCGTCGGCTTTCACCCAGACCGTGCGTGTCATTGTCGGAACCTCACGGCGGGCGGGCTTGAAAACTGCGGAAGGGTCGCGCGTTGCGGGCGACTGCGCGACGGGAGCGTCATTCGCGGTCGACGGCGCGGCGGGACCGTCCGCCGTTGGCGACGCAACGACCCGTAGACGACAAAGCACTTATAACTAAGCTTGTATCGTAGGACGTACACCCCCGAATGAAGACACCACGCCGGTGGCCCTCGAACGCGGGGTCCCGATACGCCGCTGCGCGCGAGGCCCTCCGGGAGCGCGCCGCGCCGCACCTCGGGATCGATCCGCGAGCGCTGGGCGCGTTCCGGATCGGGCTGGCCCTCCTACTCCTCGGTGACCTGCTCGTCTACCGCCTCCCGGTGGTGGGCGCGTTCTACACCGATGACGGCGTCCTGCCGCGCTCGACGCTCGCCGAGCTGTACCCGTTCTTGGAGACCGTCTCGATCCACGCGGCGTCCGGCTTGGCGCGGGTCCAAGCGGGGCTCCTCGCGCTCGGCGCGTGCGCCGCCGTCTGCCTGCTCGTCGGCTACCGAACGCGAGCGTCGACGGGTCTCTCCCTCGTCCTGCTCGCGTCGCTTTACGCTCGCAACCCGTTCGTGATCAACGGCGGGAACACGATCCTGATAGTACTCCTCTTTTTGAGCCTCTTTCTCCCGCTCGACGCCCGGTGGTCGCTCGGTGCCGGCCGGTCGAGCGACCCCGGTTACCGCGACGACGCCGATGAAGGCGCGTCTGACGGGGGCGAGAGCGGCGTCGGTCAGCGGGTCTGTTCGCTCGGAACCGCCGTCACCCTCCTGACGATCGCCTCGATCTACGCGGCCAACGTGGTCTCCAAGTACCGGAGCGACGCGTGGATGTCGGGCGTCGCGGTCCCGCGGATCTTCCAGATAGAGGAGTTCGTCGTGCTGTTCGGCCCGTTCGTCTCGGACCACACCGCAGTCCTCGCGGCGATAAACTGGCTCTGGATCGCGCTCCTCTCGGCGTCCGTGCTGCTGGTCGCCGCCACCGGGTGGCTGCGAACCGGCGTCGCCCTCGCGTTCGTCTCCGCGCACCTCGGCATGGCCGCGACGATGCGGCTCGGCGTGTTCCCGTTCGTCATGGTCTCGGTCCTGCTCCTGTTTTTCCCGCCGAGGGTCTGGGACGCCGTCGAGTTGCTCGCGTCGAACCTCCCCGGGCCGTCTCGGCTCCCAGAGCGGGCGTACCGAAGCGACGACGGAAGGGCGACCGAAACCGCGTCTCCGGTCACGTCGCGGGCGCGTCGCGGGATCCGCGTCGCGGCCGCCGTCCTGCTCGTGGGCGTCTTCGTCGCGCTCGTGGTCTGGCAGGCCGCGGGGGTCGGGCTCGTCGACATGCCGGCGTCGGAGTCGGCCGGCGAGCTCTCGGAGGTGAGCTGGTCGTTCTTCGCGCCCAACCCGCCCGACACCTCCAGCTGGTACGTCGTCCGAGCGACGCTCGAATCCGGGGCGACGGTCGACGCGTCGGACGGCGGGCCGGTCGCGTTCGACCGTCCACCGGACGCGGCGGACACGTATCCGACGACCCTCTGGCATCAGTACGGCCACCGAATCCGGTACGCCGGGGAGACGCAGTACCGACCGCTGGCGGCGTACGCGTGCGAGCGGACGGACGGCTCGGTGGAGTCCGTGACCGTCTTCCACGTCGAGCAGACGGTCGACCCGAACGGGCCGGTGGGGGAGCCGGAGCCGCAGGAGCGGGTCAGCGTCACCTGCTGATCGCGGCGGCGCTCCGCGTCGCGTCGCTTCCCGAGACCGGATCGCCCCGATCGTATTAGTGGCGATGGCGCGTGGCGTGAGCCATGTCCGACTCACCACGCGTCGTCGGCGTCGCGGGGAGCCTCCGAGAGACGAGCTACACGCGACTGGCCGTCGGTCGCGCGCTCGACGGAGTCCGCCGTGCGGGCGGGACCCCGGAACCGATCGACCTCCGCGAGTACGACCTGCCGACGTACGACGCCGACCGCGGTTCGGCGGGAGACGCGGACGCGTTCACCGCGCGGGTCCGCGCGGCCGACGCCGTCCTCCTCGGGACACCGATGTACCACGGTTCGTACTCCTCGACGCTGAAAACGGCGCTCGACTACTGCGGCTTCGAGGAGTTCGAGGACAAGACCGTCGGCCTCCTCGCGGTCGCCGGCGGCGGCTTCCCGGTGACCGCGTTAGAACACCTCCGCTCCGTCTGTCGGGCGCTCAACGCGTGGGTGATCCCGCATCAGGTCGCCGTTCCTCGCGCCCACGCGCAGTTCGAGGACGGTGACCTGGTCGATGAGGCCCTCGACGACCGAGCGCTCACGCTCGGGCGTCGCGCGGTGCAGTACGCCGACATCGAGCCCGATCCGGACTCGTTCGAGGGAGAGCAGAACGTCGGGGCGAGGTGACCGCCGGCGCTGCGTGACCCCTTACGCCTCGACGAAGCCGCCCGCTCGGAGCGCCTCCTCGACGTCCGCGTCGTCGTGGACGATCGCCGAGACGGCGCGGGCGATCCCCTCGGGGTCCTCGTGCTGGAATATCGACCGTCCCATCGAGACGCCGGCGGCGTCGCCGTCCATCGCGCCGCGCACCATCTCGACGGTCTCGCGGTCGGTGCCCTTCGACCCGCCGGCGATGACGACCGGCAGCCGGGTCGACTCCGTGACGCGGGCGAAGGAGTCGCCGTCGCCGGAGTACCCCGTTTTCACCACGTCGGCGCCGAGCTCCTCGGCCAGCCGGACAGCGTGCCCGAGCGACTCCGGATCGGTCTCGTCGACGCCGGGGCCGCGGGCGTAGGCCATCGCGAGCACCGGCAGGCCGAGGCGGTCGGCGTCGGCGGTCAGCTCCGCCAGCTCTTCGATCTGGTCGGGCTCGTGGTCGGAGCCGACGTTGATGTGGAACGACACCGCGTCGGCGCCCGCGCGCACCGCGTCCTCGGCGGTGGCGGTGACGCGCTTGTCGCTCTCGTCGGGGCCGATCGTCGTCGACCCGTTGACGTGGACGATGTAGCCCGCGTCGTTCTTGTTCGGATGGACGCGGGGGGCGACGCCGCGCTGCGTGAGGACCGCGTCCGCCCCGCCGCGCGTGACGCCGTCGATCGTCGACTCGATGTCGACGAGGCCGTCGACGGCGCCCATCGTGATCCCGTGGTCCATCGGGACGATGAGGTACCGGTCATTTGTGGAGATGCGTTCGAGTCGTGCCGAGAGTCCTGCTGTCATGATGGGTTCGGTCGTTGTGTGAGAGTGTGGCAATCGCAGGTAAGTGGGTTTCGTTCGGGGTCGTATTGGCTCGAACCCGCGGTCACCGCGACTCCGCCGCGCCGACGCGGGCGGCGTGGCCGCGCTCGGCGCCCTCCTTCAGCTCCCGCGAGAGCGCCTCCAACCGGTCTGCGACCTCGTCGGTGGGCAGATCCTCCTCGACGCCCTCGGCGACGATGTCGACGAGCGCCGAGCCGACGATGATCCCGTCGGCCCCGCCGGCGACGATGCGCTCCGCGTGCTCGCCCGCCGAGATGCCGAACCCGACGGCCTTCGGCACGTCGTACTCCGCGAGCCGGTCGAGGCTCTCCGTGGTCTGCTCGGAGACGTCGTCTCGCGCGCCGGTCGTCCCGAGCCGCGCCTGCACATAGACGTACCCCGACACGCGCCCCATGATCCGGTCGAGCCGGTCGCCGACCGTGGTCGGCGCGACGATGAAGACGAGGTCGAGGCCGAACTCGTCGCAGGCCTCCCGGAGCGGGTCGGCCTCCTCCGCCGGTAGGTCCGGAACGACGAGCCCCTGGATGCCGGCCGCGGCGGCGCGCTCGACGAAGGGACGGGGACCGGCCTCTTCTCCGTACTGGTAAATCAGGTTGTAGTACGTCATACAGACCAGCGGCGCGTCGACGTCGAGCTCCTCGGCGAACGCGAAGAACCGGTCAGGCGTCATCCCGCCGTCGAGCGAGCGCACGAGGGCGCCCTGGATCGTCGGCCCCTCGGCGATCGGCTCCGAGAACGGGAGTCCGAGCTCGATGACGTCGGCGCCGCCGCGGTCGAGCGCGCGGACGTACTCCAGCGACGCCTCGTAGGAGGGGTCGCCGACGGCGAGGTAGGGGACGTATGCGGGGCCGTCGGCGAACGCCTCGGCTATCGCGGCCGAGTTTCCCGTCTCCGGCTTCGCCGTCGACTCCGCGGTCCGCTCCGCCATTCAGATCCCCCCCGTGAACATCGACATGTCCGGCGCCTCGTCGATGTCGCGCTTGTCCGTCTCCTCGATGGCCGCGTCGAGGTCCTTGTCGCCGCGCCCGGAGACGTTCACGACGACGCGCTCGCCGAGCTCCTCGTGGTGCTCCTCTAAGAAGCCGAAGGCGTGGGCCGTCTCCAGCGCGGGGATGATCCCCTCCGTGCGCGAGAGCCGGTGGAACCCCTCCAGCGCGACGTCGTCGTCGACGGCGACGGGATTCACGCGGCCCTCGTCGACGAGGTACGCGAGCTCCGGACCGACGCCGGCGTAGTCGAGCCCGGAGGATATCGAGTGGCTCTCCATGATCTGCCCGTCGGAGTCCTGCAGGAGCTTGGTGCGCGCGCCGTGGAGCACGCCCTCTTCGCCGGTGAAGAGCGAGGCGGAGTTCGGGGCGACGCCCGCCTCCTCGTCGACCTCCAGCGTCGAGCCGCCGGCCTCGACCGCGTGAAGTGCGACCTCCTCGTCGTCGACGAACGCCGCGAACGTCCCCATCGTGTTCGAGCCGCCGCCGGCGCAGGCGACCACGTCGGTCGGGAGCGCGCCCGTCTTCTCGATAGTCTGCGCGCGCGCCTCCTCCGAGATGACGGCCTGGAAGTCGCGGACCATCACCGGGAACGGGTGCGGGCCGACGATGGACCCGATGACGTAGTGGGTGTTCTCGACGGTGGTCGCCCAGTCGCGCATCGTCTCCGAGATGGCCTCCTTCAGAGTGCCCCGGCCCGCGGTCACCGGATTCACCTCGGAGCCGTTGAGCTTCATCCGGAAGACGTTCGGACGCTGGCGGTTGATGTCGCGCTCGCCCATGTATATCTCGCAGGGCATGTCGAGGTGGGCGGCCGCCATCGCGGTCGCGGTGCCGTGCTGGCCCGCGCCCGTCTCCGCGATGATCCGCTCTTTCCCCATGTACTTCGCCAGCAGGACCTGCCCGAGCGCGTTGTTCAGCTTGTGCGCGCCGCCGTGGAGCAGGTCCTCGCGCTTGAGGTAGACATCGGTGTCGTAGCGCTCGGAGAGCCGGTCGGCCCGCTGAAGCGGGATCGGGCGCCCCCCGAAGTCCGCGAGCCGCTCGCGGAGCTCGTCCATGAAGCCGTCCTCGTTCTCGAGGACGTACCGCTCGTAGGCGTCGGTCAGTTCCTCGATCGCCGGCATCAGCGCCTCGGGGACGTACTGGCCGCCGTAGCGGCCGAACTTCCCGTCCTCTCGGCCGCGCTCGCGGCCCGGGCGGCGCGAAAGCTCTCCAACCTCGCTCGTCGATGATTCGGTTTCGCTCATGTGGGTGTCTCCGTGGTGTCGGTGGTCTCGTCGATGACCGCCTCCGCGTCTTCGTCCGTCTCCGCGTCTTCGTCCGCCTCAGCCTCGCCGTCCGTCTCTGCCTCGCCGTCCGCCTCCGCCCGCGTCAGCGCCCGCGTGTTCGCCTCGACGTCGCCGTCCATGATCGCGCTCCCGACGAGCAGCGCGTCGGCGCCGGCCGCCCGCATCCGCCGGACGTCGGCGGGGGATCCGACACCGCTCTCGGCGATGAGCGTCACGTCGTCTGGGACGTGGGGCGCCACGGACTCGAAGGTTCCGAGATCGACGACCAGCTCCGCGAGGTCGCGGTTGTTCACGCCTATCGCGGTCGCGCCCGCGTCGAGCGCCCGCGCCAGCTCCTCGCGGTCGTGGACCTCGACGAGGACCTGAAAGCCGCGATCGCGGGCGGCGGCCAACAGGTCCGGGAGGTCGTCGCCGACGAACCGCGCGATCAGCAGGACGACGTCGCTCTCGACGGCGTCTAGCTGGGGCTCGGCGACGACGAAGTCCTTCCGGAGGACCGGCACGTCGACGGCCTCGCGCACGCGGTCGAGCACCTCGACGCTCCCGCCGAAGTGCTCCGGCTCCGTGAGCACCGACAGCGCGGCGGCGCCGCCCGCGACCATCCCCTCGGCGAGCGCGACGGGGTCGTCCTCGCGGGTCCCGTCCGTGGTGGGGCTCGTCGGCTTGACCTCCGCGACGACCGGCACGCGACCGTCCTCTTCGGCCCGGTCGAACGCGGCGCGCAGGTCGCGCGGGTCGACGGCGACGCGGTCGGTACGCCCCTCTGCCGCCCGTTCGCGCGCCGCCGACAGGATCGACCTGACCGCGGGGGCCAGCTCGGTTGGATCCTCCATTAGTGTACACTAATGCACGTATCTGTTCATAAGGCTTGCGGGCGTGACCCGCCCGGAACGGACGAGCGGCCGAGTCGGCGACGCGACGCTCCGTCCGTCCCATCATTTTAACCGTCGGGGCCGTCGTATGACGGGTATGAATTCGACGGGAGCGTCGGGCGTCTTCGCCCGCGAGTTCGATGGCCTCGGTCGCGCGGTGGAGGTCGGATTCGCCGGCGGACGGGTGATCTCGGTGTCGTTCCCGGCGGAGATACCGGCGGACGCGAGGCCGGATCACGAACTCCTCGACCGGATCGGCGCGTACGTCCGCGGGGAGCGAGACGAGTTCGCCGAGGTCGCCGTCGGACTCACGGTGCCGACGGACCGCCGCGACGTCCTCGAAGCGCTCCGGACGGTCCCCTACGGCGAGGAGGTGTCCGTGAGTCGGCTCACACGCTTGGCGGCGCTCGACGCGGACGACCCCGACGACCTCAGACTCGTGCGAACGGCGCTGGACGAGAACCCGATCCCCATCCTCCTTCCCGACCACCGGGTACAGGGCGGCCCTTACAAGACGCCGGGAGAGGTACGCGACGCGCTGCGTCGCGTCGAAGGGCTGTAGCGGGGAGGGCCCGAGGCCGGGAGTTCGGCGACCTACTCGGACGGCCGCCCGCGACCGTGCTCTTCGATGTTCTCCCAGACGACCGTCATCAGCTCGCCGGTCTTCTCGACGAGGTCGTCGACCGCGCCGCCGCAGTCCGCGGGCGCGCAGCCGAGGTCGCGGATCGCCTTCGTCGCCGACGTGTGGTGGACGTGGACCAAGTCGTCGCCCTCGCGCTCGTACACGATGGTGGTGCACGGGAGCATCCCGGCGAGCGTGGGGTCGATCTCGATCGCGTCGAACGCGATCTCGGGGTGACAGACGACGATGAGCGCCGTCCGCTCGACGTCGTCGTGGCCGAGCATCCCCTCGATCATCTGATCGAGCCGCGTCACCTGCACCGTCTCGAAGTCGGCGAGCTCGTGTTCGATCTGCACGAACGGGACCGCGTCGTCGAAGGGCATGTCGAGGGTCGTGTGGAGTGCCTCGTCGGCGGTCGGCGCCGGGGACCCGCTTCGGGCGTCGCTCATGGGTGTGACTCCGACCGCGGCGGGAAAAACCCTCCCCCGGCCCGTCAACGACTGCCGCTACCTGTGACGGAGCGCGCCCTTTGCCGGTCGGGACGGACTTATCGGTCGGAGTCGCCTTCGCTCGCCCATGATCGAACTCTCACGGGCCGTGTACGACGACATCGTGTACCACGCGTACGGCGGCGGCGAGGCGGAGATCTGCGGCGTGCTCGCCGGCACCCACGGCACCGACGGCGAGCCGAGCGTCGTCACCGAGGCGTATCAGGCGGAGAACGTCGCCGACACGCCCCAGATCCGCTATCTCATCGACCCCGAGGAGCAGTTCGAGCTCATCGAAGCGATCGAGGACGACGGGCTCGACGTGGTGGGGTTCTACCACTCGCACCCGACCGGCCCGACGCACCCGAGCGAGACGGACGCCGCGCGGGCGACCTGGCCCGGTCACTCGTACGTGATCTGCGCGCTGGACGGCTACCCGTTCGTCGGCTCGTGGCGCTGGCGGGGCGACGAGGAGGGGTTCGAACAGGAGACCGTCTCGGTGCGGAGCGAGCGATAGGACGGGTTCGGATACGACATCCGCTTGTGAATCTCGGAGTCGGCGGTGACGGGCTTCGCAGCCTCGACCGCTCGTCTATACGTGGTTGATTCTAGATCGGCGGTGAAAACCGCTAAATCCACAGCCGATCGGCTGTACGCGGTCGACGCTAGGTCACCGATGAAGACCGCCTTCGCCCTCGCGGCAGCGCGGCGCTTCGCGCCGCTGGCAGCCGGCGGCGACGCCGCCGGCGGCTGCCCGTTTGAGTCCCACCCGACCGCACCGCCTGGCAGCCTCACGCCACTTTCTTATACACATCTCCGAGCCCACGAGACTCC